>RXJA01000018.1 GCA_003963455.1 Hyphomicrobiales bacterium | reverse complement strand
AATAGGCGGCGCCGCAATGCGTGTCCCAGCGCGCGGTGTTGCAGAGCGGCAGCATGTAGAAGGGATGGAAGGAGATCATGCCGGCAAGGCCGTCGTAATAGCCCTTGGCGGCATGGATCGGCTTCGAGCCCCGCACCTTCTCCGCCGGCTCGCCGGTGAAGCGCAGCGTGCCCTTGATGCCGTGCTCCAGCATCGCCGCCTTGGTGGCGAGCAATCCGCCGAGGCTGCCTATGCCAAGCCCCGAATGCGGGTCCGTATGGCCGCCCGCTTCAGCACCGAGACCAGGCCGCGCGCGCTTCACCGTTGACGCATCCTGGCAGTTTCCGGGCACGGCGTCGTACTCGCCATACATGCCGATCACCGGTCCGTCGCCATTCGTCCAGTGGGCGCAGAAGGCGGTCGGCATGCCGCCGGAGCCTTCCTCGACCGAAAAGCCCTCGCGCTTCAGCCGGTCCACATACCAGGCCGCCGACTGGTATTCGCGCCAGGCGGTCTCGCCGAAATCGAAGATGGTGCGCGTCCAGGCCGACAGCAGCGGCTGGATGCTGTCGATGCAGGCGAGCGCCGTTTCCTGCGCCGAGGTCGTCACCGGTTTGTCCATGTCTCAAAGAAAGCAGTGAAGCGGCTCGTCAAAAAGTGATATGTTTTCCCGGCTCGTGCAAATTCGGTTCACCTGAGGCCTCTTGCGAATACCTTCCACGCAGGCGCTGCGCGCCCTCGACAGCTTCGCCCGTCACGGCAGCGTTTGGCGCGCCGCCGACGAACTCCACCTTACCCGCAGCGCCGTCTCGCATCAGCTCAGGCTGCTCGAACGCGACCTCGGCTTCGACCTTTTGCAGCGCATCGGCAAGGGCGTGGCGCTGACGCCGCGAGGCCAACGCTATGCATCGGACGTGCGCAAGGCGCTGACCGTGCTCGGCGACGCGGGAACGCAGAACAGCGGCGCCGGCGTCGGCGGCTCCTTCGGCATCTCCTGTCCGCCGGGCTTCGCCTCGATGTTCCTGTGCACCCATATCGGCGAGTTCCAGCAGATGTATCCGGACGTGGCGCTCTCCGTGCTCACGCCGCGGCGGCTCGACGACGTCAGCAATCCGGAGGCGGACGCCTTCATCGCCTTCGGCGTGGGCAACTGGCCGAACCGGGCGGTGGAACTGCTTTGCGAAGTCTCCTTCACGCCGCTCTGCAGCCCGACGCTGCTCAACAAGATCGGCGGATTTTCCAAACCCGCCGACGTGCTGCGCGCCAATCTCTTGCATCTCAGCGATACCGAGGACTGGGCGCGCTGGCTGGCGCTGTCCAAGGTGGAAAACCCCGACACCGAGGGCGGCATCTTCTTTTCCGACATGAACCTCGTCTTCTCGGCGGCGATTGCCGGCCAGGGAATTGCGCTCGGCGATGAACTGACCGGCCGCCGGGCGCTGAGCGAGGGCCGGCTGGTCAAGCCCTTCGAAGCGTCGGTCCCCTCGCCGCGCGCGTATTTCCTTGTCTTCGAGCACGCCAAGGCGGGACATCCGGTGCTCAACGCCTTCAGCGATTGGTTGAGGGCGAAGCTGTCGGAAAACAGCCTTTAAGCGTATGATATTAGCTAATCTCCCCACAAGAGGGAGATTGGCAGCTCCAGCGTCGCTCGCTTTCACTACCGGTGAATCAAATTTGCCGATCAGGCGAAAACTATTCGGTTGCGGTGAACCGCAGCCGTGCCTACGATTTGGGGCGACGGTGAGGACAGAGGCAGGATGCAGCAACCCGGCCGGGCCGCAGAAATCAAAGCGAACGGGATCGGCAAGAGCTTCGGCTCGTTCCGGGCGCTGGATAATCTGACGCTCGATATCGGCCGCGGCGAGTTCCTGACCCTGCTTGGGCCGTCCGGCTCCGGGAAGACCACCTTCCTGATGATCCTCGCCGGCTTCGTGCAGCCGAGCGAAGGCAAGCTTTTCAGTGACGGCGTCGACATCACAAACCGACCGGCCGAGCAGCGCGCCGCCGGCATGGTGTTCCAGGGCTATGCGCTGTTTCCGCATATGAGCGTCGAGCAGAACATCGCCTTCCCCCTCAAGGTGCGCAAGAAAACAACCTCGGAGATCAGGCAGCGCGTCGGCGAGATGGTCGAACGCGTCGGGCTCAAGGGCCACGAGAAGAAATTGCCGGCGCAGCTTTCCGGCGGCCAGCAGCAGCGCGTGGCGCTGGCCCGCGCGCTGGTGTTCGAGCCGGGCGTGCTGTTGCTCGACGAGCCGTTCTCGGCGCTGGACAAGAGCCTGCGCGGCCAGATGCAGGCCGAGATGAAGCGCCTGCACCAGGAGACCGGCACAACCTTCGTCTTCGTCACCCACGACCAGAGCGAAGCGCTGGCGCTGTCCTCGCGCGTCGCCATCTTCAACCACGGCAAGCTTTTGCAGGTCGGCAGGCCGGACGAGGTCTATGACCGCCCGGCCAACCGCTTCGTCGCCGAGTTCCTGGGCGAGATCAACATGCTGCCGGTGAAAGGCGTGCGACCCGCCGACAACGGCGCCACGGGCCTGTGCGAAGACCGCGCGGTCAACATGCGCTGCAAGGCCGAGGCGATCAAGGGCGACGCGATCCTGGCCATCCGCCCCGAGGACATGTCGATCTCGCCGGAAGCGTCAGTCAACGAGAACGGCATCGCCGCGACCGCTGTCGCCTCGACCTATCTGGGCGCGGCGACCAAGCTCGACCTTACCACGCGCCAGGGCGCCAGGGTCACCGTCTCGGTGCCGAACGAAGTCGCGGCCGCGGCTCTGAGCAAAGGCAATTCCGTCTGGCTGACCTGGCCGGCGGAAAAGGGTTTCCTCCTTCCGGACGGAGGACAGTAAGCAGCGCCGCCGCGGCACGGAGATCGCCGCATCGGCTTCCGGTTCAAATCAACGACAACAAGGGGAACTGACATGACAAACGATACGAAGAAACAGGCAATGGAAAACCTCGCCGAGCGGGCGAAGCGCGGTGAGATTTCACGCCGCCAGTTCGCGCAGCTCGCGGGCCTCGTGCTCGCCGGCACGCCGATGCTTTTGCGCTCGACCGGCGCCTTCGCCGAGACCAAGGGGCTGGTGCTGGTGAACTGGGGCGGCGACGCCATCACGGCTTACGACGCAGCCTACGGCCAGGCCTTCACCAAGGATACCGGCATCCCGGTCAAGATGGACGGCTCTGGCCCGACGGAAGGCGCGATCGCCGCGCAGTTCAAGAGCGGCGCGCCGACCTGGGACCTTGTCGACGTCGACCCGTTCTCGGCCATCACGCTGGGCGGCCAGGGCATGCTCGAGCCTATCGACTACAAGATCGTGGACAAGAGCAAGATGCGGCCGGGCTTCGGCTGGGAGTACGCCGCGTCCACCTATTTCTTCTCCTATGTGATCGCCTACGACTCGCAGAAATTCGGCTCCAACGCGCCGACCGGCATGGCCGACTTCTTCGACGTGAAGAAATTCCCCGGCAAGCGCTCGCTCTACAAATGGGGCGTGTCGAGCTGGGAGGCAGCGCTTCTCGCCGACGGCGTGGCGCCCGCCTCGCTCTATCCGCTCGATCTGAAGCGCGCGCATGACAAGATCGCCGCCTTCAAGGAAAACGTCGTCTCCTACTGGGGTGGCGGCGCCGAGAGCCAGAGCGTGCTGCTCAATGGCGAGGCCTCGATGGCGATCGTGTGGTCGACCCGCGCCTCGCTGATCGAGCAGGACTCGGGCGGCCAGATCAAGTTCATCTGGGACCAGGGCCTGATCTCGCCCGGCGCGCTCGCGGTGCTGAAGAACAATCCCGGCGGCAAGGACGCGGCGATGAAGTTCATCGCCAGCACCCAGGATCCGCAGAAGGAACTGGTGATGTTCGACAAGCTCGGCCAGGGCCCGGCCAATCCGGCGACCGACGCGCTGATTCCGGCCGACAAGAAGCGCATCAACCCGGTCGATCCGGAAAACATGAAGAAGCAGATCGCGCTCGACATGGAGTGGTACGCCAAGAATTACGGCGCAGCACTCGACGAATACACCAAGATCATCTCGGCCTGATCGGGCCGAGCGCTTCTTGGCGATGAGAGGCACCCTCTCCGACAGGATGGGCGCGGCGCTGCTGATGGCGCCGCTGCTCCTGTTCCTCGTCCTTGCCTATGCCTGGCCGTTCCTCGGCGTGGTGAAGTGGAGCTTCACCCTGCCGACGCCCGGCCTCGGCCAGTACCACGCCTTGCTCACCGACGAGCTGGTGCAGTCGGTGTTCATACGCACGCTGCGCATCGCGGCGATCGTCACGATCGTCTCCGTCACGGCCGCCTATGCCATCACAGTGGTCTGGGTGCGCGGCAGCCCGGTGCAGCGCGTGCTTGCCGAATTCTGCATCCTGGTGCCGTTCTGGATCTCGGTGCTGACGCGCGCCTTCGGCTGGGTGGCTCTCTTGTCCAATCGCGGCCTGATCAACACCTGGCTGCAGTCGATCGGTTTCATCTCCGAGCCGCTGACATTGGTGCGCAACGAATTCGGCGTCATCGTCGGCATGTCGCATTTCCTCATCCCCTTCGCGGTGTTTCCGCTGGCATCGGCCATGCGCAGCCTGGACGAGCGCGTGCTGCTTGCCGCGCGCGGCCTGGGCTCCAGCCGCATGCGCACTTTCTGGACGGTGTTCGTGCCGATGACGCGCTCCGGCATCATCGGCTCGGCGCTGATCGTCTTCGTCTTCTCGCTCGGCTTCTTCGTCACGCCGGCGATCCTCGGCGGCGGCCGCAGCGTCATGATCGCCGAGCTGATCTATCTGCGCATCTTCCAGAGCCCGGACTGGGGGCTGGGCGCCGCGATCAGCGTCGTGCTGGTGGTGTTCGTCGGCGCGCTGATGGCGCTTCTGTTCCGCTACGTCAAACCGAAGCAACTGGTGTAGCGCGATGCCGACCTACCGTCCCGGTCCCGTCTCGCTCATCCTTGCCGTGCTGGTGGCGCTATTCCTTTTGATGCCGCTGCTTGCCGTCATCCCGGTGTCGCTGACGCCGAGCCGTATGCTGACCATGCCGACGGGGGAATTATCGCTGCGCCACTACCGCTCGCTGATCGAGGACCCGCGCTGGCTGGATTCCATCCTGCTGTCGATCCGCATCGGCGTGGTGAGCAGCGCGCTTTCCACGGTGCTGGCGCTTACCTTCAGCCTGGGCGTCTGGATGTTCCAGCCGCGTTTCACCGCCACCCTCGTCGGCTTCGTGCTGCTGCCCATGGTGGTGCCGCCGGTGGTCTCGGCGGTAACGCTCTATTTCCTGCTCACCTCGGTCTCCGGCATCACCTCGTTCTTCGGCTACGACACCTGGCTCGGCGTCGCGATGGCGCATTCGGTGATGACCGTGCCCTTCGCCACGGTGCTCATCCTGGTCTCCCTCAGCCAACTCGACCGGCGTATCGACCTTGCCGCGCGCGGCCTCGGCGCCAGCGTGTGGGAACGCGCGACGCGCGTCATCATGCCCAACATAAAGTTCGGCATCGTCACAGCCGCCCTGCTCTCTTTCGTGCTCTCCTGGGAAGAGATCGGCGTGACGCTGTTCATCACCTCGGTGAACGCGATCACGCTGCCCCGCCTGATGTGGATGGGCCTGCGCGACAACATCGACCCGGCGATCGCCGCGCTTTCGGTGATCCTGATCGTCATCACCGTGCTGGTGCTGGCGGTGAGGAGCGTGATCGCCGGACGGAAGGCGTCGCCATAGAGCGGTTCCCTTGGAAACCGGCGAGCCGCTCGATCTCCAGGCGGAAGATCGTCCACGTTGTTCCCGGAATTGCTCTTCGCCGAAAAACGAAAGAGGCCCGCCGGGATCGACGAGCCTCTTCACGGAGCCGAAGTGGAAGCTCGGCACCGTCATGATCCGGGGGTGTGGATCGCTTCGGAGGTTAGCCAACAGGGCTCGGCCGGGCGACTTACAAATCCGTAAACTTCGGCCGGACCTGGCGCCCGGCCGCGCGAGAAAACCCTGTTCTATCAGTGTGTTGCAGGACGCATCCGCCCTTGAGCCACCCGCCTGTCAAAGAAACGTGATGAACCGCCGTCCGGTGAACGGGCGGAAGGGGCGGCTTCGAGGCGTCGAAAAACATCGGCGGCGCCGCCGTGCGGCCCGTCTGTCCAGGCTCCGCGCCATGGAGGCGCCGCGCCGGACGAAGGCCCCCCGGCCTCGTCCGTGCGTGGCAGGCGCGCTTCAGGCGGCTTGCGGCCGCCTCATCCTCTCGACAAACGCCTGCCTTGCCGGGCCGGCAAGCGGCTTGTCCATGGCCAGCAGGCCGTCGAGCAGCGCCAGAAGTTCGCGCGCCGCCGAAGACTTGCAGGAATAATAGACCATCTGACGATCGCGGCGGGTCTCGACCAGGCCAAACCTGCGCAGTTTGGCCAGGTGTTGCGACAGCGCCGATTGGCTGAGTTCGACCTTGTCGGCAAGCACGCCGACAGAGAGTTCGCCCTCGGCAAGGTAGTTCATGATGAGCAGACGCTTCTCGTTGCCCATCACCGCAAGAAAGGCAGCCGCGCTTTCTGCGTTGGCGGTAAGTTTCTTGGTGACCATCGATTTCCCCATGGTAAATGCTCTTCCGAAGGCCATGGGGGCAAAATGGCTTCAGAGTTCCAGAGCGTTAATGAGCATGCCCCGATTTGGACACGGGACCTGCCCTGCTTCTTTGCGACCAGAACCCCTTCGCAACCCGGTTGCCACCACGTCGGGGTCGTTGGTCTCGGATAGACGCGCGATGCTTTCTCCTGGCGCAAGTCAATGCAGACTCGGAAAAATTCCACGCTGCTAATACGTATCAGCGTGGCGCTCATTCGGCAAGAATATAACGAGGCCGGCAAAGCAGCGGCCGGCCACGGGCGGAAGAAGGGCCAGGGCGGAAGCGCCTGGCGAAGGCAACCTCGCCGCGACTCACTCCCAATCTCGAAACATGCTAATATTAGCCGGGAAAAGAGCCGGGCTGCAGGAGGGAACCATGTCCACCGTGCGCAGCACTTTCACCCCCGAGGAAACGGCCCTGCTTGCCCGTGTCTATGAGAACGGCGCCATCGAGGGTGAAACCGACGGGCAGAAGGAAGCACGCGCCTCGCGCATCATCGCCAACTACATGGCGGGCATCACCGACGAGGCGGAGCTGATCGAGCTTTCGCGCCGGCCGCTTGGGAGGTGAGCGCCGCGCGCCGCCCGCGCGAGACGGCTTCACATCCGGTTGACGTTCGAGCATGGAACTCCACGTAAATCATGTTCCGACATATTCGGGAGGTTTCGCGATGATCCAGGGATGGTTTTCGAGGCCGGTCGAAGTCGCCGTCGGCCTTTCCGGCTCGATCCGCCACATATCCAACGCCGAGCAAGCCGTCGAACTGCTGACCGGCCAATGGCGCGACGCCGGCAGCGCGCTGCACGGCGCGGCGCTGCGGGCCTGCCGCCGGGCGATCCGCGGCGACGTCACGGCGGACAACGCCAGGGAGGCCTTCATCGTCGCCGCGCGCGAGGCGCATGTGCTGGTGGAATAGGGCATGGCGAGGCTCCGCGGACCTGCCTACCGATAGAAAAGCCATAAGAGCACCGCCATCGCGAACACTGCCGGAGAGAGCAGGATGCCGGCCCGAAAGATGCACATGGCCAGGTAAAGCGGAGTGAACATGCCTGGCGGCGCCGGCGCCCTATCGATTGCCAGCACCGACCGAAAACCGGCGCATCGTTCGAAAGGCGAGCACCCGGTCCGCTTCAGCGCGCATGTGACTTTTCCGGACCTCCTGGTAAAACCCGAAAGCGGTCGCCATCAGCGTCGCAGCGGTCATGGTAAGGGCAAGCATCGCGATAAGCATGAGAGATCTTCCCGCGTTTCATCAGCCTGCCGGAATGATTAGCGCTGCCCGCGCGGGCGCGTCAGTGACTTTGGTCACATGATTTTCGAGGGGCTCGGACCGCGTGTCCGCCGCTCCTCGTGAGCCGGTCGAGAGCAGCCTGTCGCAAGCTTGAAATTCTTCGGAACCTAACGCGCCATGGCTGGTTAACGCGCGGGTCCGCAACCGCTTCACGGACCTGCATCGGACGGGCGGCATTCAGCGCCGCTTGCCCGCACTGCGACAATCACAACAACGGAGGAAGTGATGAACGATGTCTGGTTTTCCGAACCAGTCGTGATCGATTTCCAACCAAACGGCCATCGCAAGGTATCGAGCTGCTTCGAGGCGATGGAATGCCTCGACCAACGTTGGCCGGGACAGGCGCGCGACGGTGCGTGGCGCTCCGCGAGCCGCGTCTGCCGTGACGCTCTGGACGGCCTGCGCAGCCCGGTGGAAGCCCGCAAGACGCTGCGCAAAGCGGCCAAGATCGCCGGTCTGCTGGCGTAACCTCGATTTTCCCACGGCGGCCCCTTGGGGCGTCGCCAAGCCCGTCGCGGTTTCCCATTGCCGCGGCGGGCTTTCCGATTTCCCTACAGACTGCCCGCGCGTACTGTGGAACGCGTTCAAGCACGCGTCCCGTGGGGTACATGAAAGCGCCGGTCGCTGGACCTAGTCCAGGGGCTGCCTGACGGCTTCAGGCGTTTCCATTTCGGCGAGTCGGGCGCCGGGCCGCAAGGCGAGCGCCGGAGCATGGTAAACGCATGGTTACCATCAACAGCGCATGATCAATCGGCCAAGCAGCCAGACGACGGCGTTGATCAGGCGAAACCGCCAAGCACTTCCGGAAACTGGACCGCCATTGCTCCTGCTTCCGCGTGGCCGGCATAGATCCCGTGCATCTTCCTGGCGTCATATCTGGCCCTGCGGCGCTGCACGTCCTTGCCGAACAGACCGGCAACGGCGTCGAAACGCCGGAAGAAGCGCTTCATAACGCCGCGCTCGAAAGATATGCGCTGCTCGAAAGGCCCGCCCCAGGGCGTGTCCCTCGCCAGATCGCGCCAGATGCTCAGCGCGTCGAGTTCGACCCCGACCTGAGTGCCCCATGGCTTGCCGCCCGCGAAATGCCTGGCCCAGGCTTGCGAGAAGCGGAATTCCCTCGTTCCAAGCGACTGCAGGTTCCAGTTTGGATGCATCGTCTGCCATTTGCCCTCGAAGGCGACGTTCAGGGCGTTTTGATCATTCATCCGGCCGTCAATGGCCGTCTTTCGCGTGCGCTCCAGCAGGGTGTCTTCCCGGACGGCGTCCATGTCGAAGACGACGACACCCGAATTGAAGTATGGCGCGCCGGGGGCCAGCTTGAGCTTCTGCCGGTAAGAGGGCCTGAAATACATGTAGTCGTCATGCGCGGCGAGCAGCGGAGCGCGCAGCCCCTGCCCGGCCAGATCGTTGATGTCTCTGTTGAAGAGAACGTCGCAGTCCGTGTATGCGATGCGGTCATACGGCTCGAAAACCGGAAGCCGGTCGGCGAAAAGCCGAACGTAGGCAGCAACGCTGTAGGTTCCGAAGCGGAAGCCGAAATTCGTCATGAAGTCGGTTACATCGACCAGCCCGACCTTGCCTTTCAGCAGATGGCGGGCGACTTCGACATCCGGATCCTTCGCACCGGTGTAGAGCAGAAAGCCGTCGATCGGCGTCGAGACGTCGAGTATCCGACGCGCCGCCAGGCAGGCATACGGAAAGTAACTGGCATCCGTCGCCAGGAAGAAGCACTTGGTCATTCGTCAGCCGCGACCCGTCATTTCGTTGCGGTGCCTGCCACAAAATGCTTCTCGACAAAAGTCTCGATCGGGCCGGTCAGCGCGGCCGCCTCGCCTTTGATCTTCTCGTCGTCCCAATGCCACCATTGGATGGCGAGCAGCTTCGAGATGATGTCCTGCGAAAAGCGGTATCTGATCAGCCTTGCCGGGGAGCCGCCGACGATCGCGTAGGGCGGCACGTTCTTCGTGACCACAGCCCCTGCCCCGACGACGGCGCCGTCGCCGATTTCGACACCCGGCAAGATCATGGCGCCATGGCCGATCCAGACATCATTGCCGACCGTGATGCCGCCGGGCCTGCCGCCATTCGCGATCGGCTCGGGCCGCTTCAGCAACCGGCTGTGGATCGGAAATGACGTCGCGCTGCCGGTCGGATGCTGGCCCGAGCACATGAAAAGCACCTGGCCCGCGACCGAGCAGAAGGCTCCGATTTCCAGCGGCGCGTCCCTTGAGGGAAACAAGACCTTTCGCCATGTCACGCCGTAGGTGTGGCGGCCGACCGTCACATGCCGCGGCAATTTGGAGCGCGCGTCCTTCAGCCATCTGGAAAGCGTCGACATCCTGCAACCCTTTCTATGACTTGGCGACATAGCCCCATAGCATCTGGATCGGAGCCAAGGCAAAGCCACCAGGCGCTGCCGGCAATTGCGCCGACCGGCGCTATTCCAATTCGCTTGATTTTCCGCCGGCGCCGGGCAAAGAGAACCTCGGGGGGCCGCCGCTACTGCGAGACAGCCTTGGCATTCAAACCGATAGTTGACCGATTGAGCCGAAGCCGGGCGGTGATCCGGATAAGGGCGCTCAGGAACCAGGTCGTCTACAGGATCTTCGAATATCGAGGACGTGCATCCGGCCGTCTTCTGGCGAAGGAATTGCAGGACGCAGGGGTATCGCGTTTGTGCATTACCATCGCGTTCAACGTGCCATGGGTGATCGACGCGCTGACGAAAGCGTGGGAGATGCAGCCGCCAGGCATGACACTGGTGGTCGTCGACAACTCGACGAAGGTTTCGGCGAGAGAAAGCATCGCCCGCATCTGCAAGATGCGCGGCGTGCCTTATCTTGCCCTGCCGATGCGGGTCGAAAAGCATCTGTCGCGATCGCATGGAACGGCGATCACATGGGCGTTCCACAACATCGTGCGCCACCTGGAGCCGGAGCTGTTCGGCTTCATCGATCACGACTGCTTCCCGGTCGCGCCGTTCGACCTCCCGTCCAAGCTGGCCGGCAAAACGGTGTACGGCCGCAGGGCGTACGGCACCGAGAACCACGTCTACAAGGCCAAGCCGGGCGATCGGCACTGGAATCTGTGGGCAGGCTACTGCTTCTACCGTTTCTCCGCCGTGGCCGCCTACAAACTGAATTTCGAGCCGCGCATAAACCTCGGCCTCGACACTGGCGGCGCCAACTGGGCGACCCTCTATTCGAAACTCTCCGAGACGGATGTCGCCGTCGCAGCCGTGGAACAGCGGCCGATGACGATGGCGGGCGCGATAGGCCATCACGAATTCATCGAAGGCGCCTTCTTCCACCTCGCCGGCGTGTCGTACCCCGAAAGGCCCGGCTATCATCACCGCACGACGGAGCATCGCGAGATGCTGCGGGATTATGTGTGGAACACCTATCTGGGCGGCCCGGCCGGACAGGCCGTGAGCGATTTCTGAGCGCGCCCGACTCCCCCCTGCGCGCCTTCGGGCCAAAAGTGTTACCCATGTCTCCGGTATAAACCGTAACCTATGTGTCCAGAGGACCCTGAATGAACTGGCGATCCCGGCAGGATTCGAACCTGCGACCATCGGCTTAGAAGGCCGGTGCTCTATCCAGCTGAGCTACGGGACCGTCGGCCGGCCGGGCCGGCTGATGCGCGTTACGCCGGGCGGTGCAAGACTCGAAAGTCAGTGCGTCCAGGGCGTCTTGCGGTCATAGCGGAAATTGTCCGAATAGGAAATCTGCCGGCGCTTGGCTTCCTTCGGCTCCTCGACGCGATAGGCGATCTTTTCCTTTTCGGCGTAGGCCACAGCCTCTTCCTTCGTGTCGAAGGTCAGCTTCACCTGGCTCAGCATGTCGCCCGAGGTGGTGTAGCCCATCAGCGGGTCGATCTTCTTGCGCTGGGCGGGATCGAACTCCAGCACCCAATGTCCGGTCTTGGCCTTGCCGGACTGCATCGCGGTTTTGGCTGGACTGAAAATGCGCGCGGACATGACCACCTCTTAGCCGCCCGACGATCCGGGCATCGTTGTTCGGCGCCTCCGAGCCTCCCGCCGGGAGCCTGAAATCTCGCGCCATCCCGTCATTACTGTGCAATGGCCGTGGCGGCAAGGCCGCAAGCGGCGCTCCGCCAGCGATCGCGCCGGTGACCTCGCCGCTCCGACGACAATCAGGCGGCCGGCCCGTATCGTCGGGGCGGCGGCCGAGCGCAACCGCCATGCGTTGCCGGGGTTGGTCAGCCGGCGCTTCAATATCCGCGACACAATGCCAGGGGCTTTGCAACACCCGCCTATTCCTTTTGGCCCGCACGCGGCATACATCAGATACATGGTCATGCCACTTGAAGGCATGATGGCGACGATGAAGACACGAATGGGCGCGCAAGCGGAAGTCTCGCCGTTGGGGGTCGGCGAGCCAGCGATACTGGACGGCGCGATTGTCATTGGCGCGGGCGCCGCCGGGCTTGCCGCCGCGCATGCGCTGGTCACGGCCGGGGTGGCAACGCAAATCCTCGAGCGCGAGCAGCGGCTGGCCGAGCCCTGGCACCGCCGCCACGACAACCTGCACCTCAACACGCATCGCGACCTCTCTCGCCTGCCCGGCGCATCCTATCCGGCGGGGACGCCGGCCTTCCCGCACCGCGGCGCCGTCATCCGCCACCTCAACGAGTTCGCCGAGATGCACCGGCTGCCGGTCGCCTTCGATGTCGAAGTCGATGAGATCGCGTTTCGCGGCGACCACTGGCTGCTGCGGACAAGCGATGGCCTGAAGGCGGCGCGGCATGTGGTGATCGCCACCGGGCGCGACCGGCAGCCCTACATCCCGGACTGGAAGGGCATGGAGGATTTTTCGGGGTCGATCATCCATTCGGCCGATTTCGGCAAGGCGAGCGACTATGCCGGCAAGAAGGTGCTGGTGGTCGGCGCCGGCAATTCCGGCTTCGACGCGCTCAACCATCTTTCCCGCGTCGAGACCGGCCAGATCTGGCTTTCGGCGCGCAACGGACCTTCGCTGCTGCCCAAGCGCATCGGCAAGATCGCGGTGCACCGCATCTCGCCGCTCATGGCGAGGCTGCCGGCAAGGCTCGCGGACGCGGCCATGGCGGCAACGCAGCGCCTGGTGTTCGGCGATCTGACCAAATACGGACTGCCGCCCGCCCCGTCGGGCGGCGCCAGCCGGCTCGGTTCCGACTATACGGCGATCGCCGCCGACGACGGCGCGGTCAAGGCCATCAAGGCGGGGCGCATCATCGTCGTGCCGCAACTGCGCGAATTCAGGCGCGACGGCGTCGTGCTCGACAATGGCCAGTCGATCGCGCCCGACATCGTCATTGCCGCCACCGGCTACCGCACCGGACTCGAGACGATGCTGGGCAAGCTCGGCGTGCTCGACGCCAAAGGCGTGCCGCTGTTCAACGGCGCGGCGAGCGACCCGAAGCTGCCCGGGCTCTGGTTCACCGGCATGAGGCCCAGCATTCGCGGCTGCTTTTCCAACGCGATAATCCAGGGCGCGGCGATCGCCAGGAAAATCGCCGGCAAGAAGCGCTGAATTCGACGCAAGGAACAAGAAAGGACGGTCGGTCGTTTGCTTTTCTCTGGATGAAAGGAAGCGATATGCCGACGCCCGCTGAGATCGAAGCCAAATTCTGGAAAGCCCTGCAGTCGGACATGACGATTATGATCGGTCTTGACGGCTCGAACATCATTCCGCGCCCAATGACGGCGCAATTGGAAGGCGATGCCGAGGGGCCGATCTGGTTCTTCACCGCCAAGGACACCGAACTGGTGCTTGGCCTTTCCTCCAGCGAAAAGGCCACCGCGACTTTTGTCTCCAAGGGCCACGACCTCTTCGCCACCGTGCAAGGCAAGCTATGTGTCGACAACGACCGGGCCGTCATCGATCGCTTGTGGAACCGCTTCGTTGAAGCTTGGTTCGAGGGCGGCAAGAATGATCCGAAGTTGACGCTGCTGCGCTTTGATCCCGCGCAGGCCGAGATTTGGCTCGACGCGTCCAGCGTGGTCTCCGGCATCAAGATGCTGCTCGGCTATGACCCAAAGGAAGAATACAAGGACAAGGTCGCCAAGGTCGATCTGTGATCCACCCTGGCGATCCGCCAAGCGCTACTTTTGCATGAAAGCCGCGAAATTTTCGGTCGATGTGGCAAAGGCTTCCAAGTTTGACTGCAGCCAGGCTTTTGTTATTCCGCCTATCAGCGTGACCCGATAGTTGGCGTAGTATTTGCCGTCCTTGTATTTCACGACGGTGAGCCAGCCGGCATTGTCCCAGTCGAATGCGTCGAGCCCATCCACCGTCAAAGGGGTTTTGGGAGTCCAGCCTGCCGTCTCCGCCAATAGAGTTTTGCAGAGCTTCTGGTCATCGCATCCGCCAAGGCTGACGAAAAAATTCTGCCCGCCCGAGGCGCTCGATACATAGTCGCCGGTGCTGTCGTTCTTGATCTGGCCGCGATAGCCGGCGTTCTGCAGCGCGTCCCGGATATCTTCTAGCGTGACCTTTGTGAGAACTTCAGGCTTGTCGCCAGCCTTGGTCGTGTCTTCCGCAAGCGCGGGCAAACCAGCAAGAACCAATGGAAATGCGAAAGCTATGACGCGTGCAAAGCGTGCCATGTCCACCCCCCAATTGACCCAAGGGAAAGTCAACAGCAGGCGCCGTTGCTTGTCAACGAAACCGAGGGCTGGCGCTCTTCAACACTGCGGCATCGATGTCGATCAGGGCCGTTCCGTTTTTGTGTTGCGTTCCGGACGTCCGCCCCCTATACGCCCCGGGACGTCGGAGTGTAGCGCAGCCTGGTAGCGCACCTGATTTGGGATCAGGGGGTCGCGTGTTCGAATCACGCCACTCCGACCAGCCTTCCTGAAAACGACCTTGCGCGCCGGGCAGCCGGCGCAACTCGGTTCCAGGCCAGAAGGGTTCAGCCGTGGCGGCGGTGGTTGTTGCGATCCTCGACCGGGACAATTGGAGCGCCAACACCGATATCATCGTGGTTGCAGACATCACCCGGCGGCGGCTGACCTGGGTGCCGCGCGACCTGTGGTCGCCTCTTATCCACGACCGTGTCAACGCGGCCTTCGCCAAGGGCGGCGGCGCATTGCTGCTCGAAGCGCTTGCCGGGCTCGGCTTTGCCGCTGAAAGCGCGGTCTGCCTCAGGCGCGCGGCCAGCGAAGGCGCGCTGGTGGACGCCAGCGTGTCCGTGCCGGTCAGTGAGCCGCTCGACTTCTGGTATCCGCTCACACCCACCAGCCTGCTGCAGGACGGCCGCATCGAGGTGTCGTTCCGGCCGCCTCGCGAGAGGCTGACGGGAGTACGGCTGCACCAATGGATCGGAGCCCGCACCATGGTCAACGGCCAGGGCACCGACTTCCACCGCATGGGGCGCCAGATCGTGTTCCTGCGAGCCCTCATCGCCCAGGGTTTCGACTTCCACCGGGCGTTGAGTGATCCGGAGTTGGTGCGGATCACTGGCGAGGACCCCTTGCCGCTGCTTGCCCGCGTCAGGGCGAACTGGCGCATGCAGGTTCACGACTGGGTCGACGACGCAGTGATCGACGGCAAGATGGTGCTGGTCCCGCGCAAGCCGAAGCCGTGGTGGCGGCGGCAATTGCGCCGGTTGCGGGACAGGCTCAAGGGCAGGCGGGCCCGGTCCATTTCAATGGCGCGTTCAAACGAACGGTAAACCCGCCGGGCGAGAACCCCAACACCTCGAGCCCGGCGAGCCTACAACCCGATCTGGAACGCGACCGGGGCCGGGATCAACCGGCACTGTCTGCCTTGCAAGACTGATGCCGGAAAGACTGTTCCGGAATGGGACGGCTACGCCCCAGGCGCCCACGGATTGATCACGGAGACCCCGACCACATGGAACGGCGCAGTGTCGCGCGACGCAGGCGGCGCCAATGTCAGATATCGAACTCGCTTTGCCCTTCGTCCATGGCGCTTACGGTCTCTGCGGCCAAAGCGCGGGTGATCGGCGTCTTGCGTTCGAGGGCTGCGCGGTCGAGGCGCTCGACCACGCGCATGGCGGTGCCGAGCGAACGCTCGATGCGGCGCACCAGATATTGCACCACATGCGGCTCGACCTCGACCTGGCGGTCGGCGAAGAGCTTTGTGATGACGCCGGCAAGCAAAAGGTCGTCGGGCTCGTGGATCTCGACCGTCGCCGCCGCCTTCAGCCGCGAGACGAGGTCGGGGAGCGCGACGCGCCAGGCCGAAGGGAAGCGCCGCGCCGTCAAAAGCAGCGTCGAGCCCGCGCCACGCACCGTGTTGATCAGGTGGAACAGGCCCTGCTCGTCGATCGCCGCCTTGTCGATATCGTCGATGAGCGCCGGCCTGGCGCCGAGCCCGGCAATGTGCTCGCCGATCCGGCCGGGGTCGATGGCGACGGCATGCGTCCGGTCCTGCCAGATCCGGGCGAGATGCGTCTTGCCCGAGCCCGGCGGCCCGGCCAGCACCACGACCGGCGACGGCCAGTCCGGCCAGCGGTCGATCAGCGAGGCAGCTTGCGCGTTGGTGCCCGAGACGACGAGCTCGTCGCGCGAATAGCCGGTGCCGTGGCCGAGATCGAGCGGCAGCTGGCGCGGCGGGTAGGATCGCTCCGCGGACACGTCAGGTCCGCGGCTTCGCGCGATGGCCGCCGCCGCGATCGGCCGGCAGTGGCGACGCGGTCTCGTCGGCATGGCCCTTGTAGAGTGGCGACTCGAGATAGCGGGCAATGGCGAAACGCACCAGCACGGCAATCGCCGCCGAGGCGGGTACCGCAATCAAGAGGCCGACGAAACCGAACAGCGCGCCGAAGGCGAACAGCGCGAACATCAGCCACACCGGATGCAGGCCGACGCTCTTTCCGACCAGCCTCGGCTGCAGGATGTTGCCTTCGATGAACTGGCCGACAAAGAACACGCAGGCCACCAGCACCACCATGGTCCAGTCCGGCCAGAACTGGACGAAGGCGACGCCGACGGCCAGCACCAGCCCGGTCAGTGAGCCGACATAGGGAATGAAGGAGATCAGCCCCGCGAAGAAGCCGATCAGGATGGCGAAGTTGAGCCCCGTGAACGACAGGCCGGTGGCATACATGATGCCGAGGACAAGGCAGAGCGTGCCCTGCCCGCGCACGAAACCGGCGGTGGCGGTGTTGATGTCGCGGGCAAGCGCGCGCACCGTCTCGACGTAGTCACGCGGCACCCAGCTGTCGACGACGGCGACCATTCGGTCCCAGTCGAGCAGCATGTAGAAGGCGACGACCGGGGTGACGACGAACAGGCTGACCACCGAGACCAGCGCCACGCCGGAGCTCCAGATCGAGGTGAAGACGGTGGTGAGCAGTCCGAAGCCGGTGGTCAGCAGCGAGTTCAGCCCGTCGCGCAGGCCAGCGGCGTTGACGCCGAAGCGCTGCTCCAGCCATTTCGGGTCGAAGCTGGTGAGAAGCGACTGCAGGCGGGTGAGATAGTCCGGCAGCTTGCGGCCGAAATCGGCCATCTGGGTCGCCAGCACCGGCACCAGGATGACGAAAGCCAGCACCACGACGACGATGAAGGCAATCAGGATCACCACGGTCGCCATTAGGCGCGAGAGGCCGAGCCGCTGCAGCCGGTCGGCAACCGGATCGAGAAAGTAGGCGAGCGCCATACCGGCGACGAAGGGCAGCAGGATGCCCGAGAAGACATAGAGGAAGAGCGCGAGCACGATCGCCGTGCCCAGCCAGAAGAATATCTGGCGACGCAGCGCCACGCCTGCCGCAACGTCCGCGGCTTCGTTGTCAGTCGCCCGTTGTGGAGCCTTCGCCATAGCCGCTCATATGCCTTAGCCAAGCCACGAGATAGGCCGCGGCCGAAGCCACGGTCAAGACCCCGGTCAGCAATATGAGCGCGGT
>RXJA01000194.1 GCA_003963455.1 Hyphomicrobiales bacterium | reverse complement strand
AACGGCACGATGCGCCACCGCGTGCTCGGCCTGGAGGCCGTGCTGCCGGACGGGCGGGTGTTTCGCGACCTCACCCGGGTGCTCAAGACCAGCGCGGGCTATGATCTGAAGCATCTGTTCATCGGCGCGGAGGGCACGCTCGGCATCGTCACCCGCGTGGCGGTGCGGCTGGACCCGGTGGCTCGAGCCAGCGCCACGGCGCTGGTCGGCGTGCCGGATGCGGCCAGCGCGCAACGCATCGTGCGGCATTTCCTGGGTTCGACCAGCGCCCGGCTTACCGCCGCCGAGATCCTGTGGCGCAATTTTGCCTCGCTGATGCAGCGGGGGCTGGGCTACGCGCCCGGGCAGTTGCCGCTCGACGCGCCCTGCCTTCTGGTGCTGGGGCTCGGCGCCGACTCGGTCGAAGCGGCTCGACAAGTGCTGGAGGACGGGCTGGCGGCGATCTGGGAAGACGCCGGCATACTTGACGGGCTGGTCGCGAACTCCGAAGCGCAGGCGGCGCAGATGTGGCGGCTGCGCGAGGAGACGGAGCAGATCGAGCGCGCGCATCCCATGGCGCCCTCCTTCGACGTGTCCGTGCCGGGCGGCGCGCTCGACGCCTATGTGGCGCGCATCGAGGCCGGGTTGAAGAAGATCGACGCCGCCTACGCGCCCTATGTCTACGGCCATCTCGCCGACGGCAATTTGCACATCTCCATCAATTGCGAAGGGCCGGTTGCGCACGACCGGCACGCGGCGATCGAGGACGTGCTTTATGACGGCTTACGCGAAGCCGGCGGCTCGTTCTCGGCCGAGCATGGGGTGGGGCTTGAAAAACGCGGGGCCTATGAGCGCCACGCCGATCCGGTGAAGCGGGATTTGGCGCGGGCGATCAAGGCGTTGATGGATCCGGGCAATGTGATGAATCCGGGGAAGGTCGTGGGGTGAGATCGCGGGCTAGCCCTGAGAGGCTGGCGGGACGCTGGCTCTTTCCTCTCCCGTCGCCGGCAGGGGCGAGGAACTATGCTGGCTCACGCCGCCAGCCGCGATTCCCGCGCCGCTTCGATCATCACGCCGGCGAGCAGGCCGTAGGCGGCTACCCATGCCTGGCGCACCTCTTGCGTGAAAGCCTCGCCCAGGCCGGCTTCGAGCGTCTCGATCAGCGCCTGGCCGACGGTTTCGTAGTGCTGCTCCTCGACGCCGTAGCCGACATGGCGCCGGGCGAGGTCCTGGACGGCGGACAGCATGGTTTCGGCGCGCGACAGCCCGTGCACGACGAAGCCCAGCGCCGCCATCAGCTTGGCGCCCTGCTTCTTCATTTCGGTCTCGCGGAACAGCGCCCTGAGGCTGCCGTCGATCGCAAACAGCTTCTCGTAGAACAAGGCGGCGGCCGCATCCTTGATCGGCACGACCTGGCGAAAGCTCTCCTGCACAAGCCTGATCTGGTCGGGTGTCATCCGTGCGCGCTCCTGGGTTATTGGAATGCGCGACCGTCGAATCCCGGCGTTTCGCAGGGATGCCGGTTGTAGGCAGGGTGTGTTTCAGCTTTGTCTCTGGCGGGTATCGGCCCGAAAATCCGGGGCGAGGAACGCGCCGGCGCTACTCGCACTGCCTGCGCGGGCCGCCGTCGAAGGGCTGGTAGCTGTTGTCGCCCGGATCGTAGGAGCGGTAGCGGCTGAAGCAGTAGTCGACATGATCGGCCGAGACCGCGCGGCCCTGTCCCAGGGCGGCTTCGGCCTGTGGCGAAATCTCTTCCGGCGCTCCGTCATAGGTCGCGGCATAGCCGTCACCGGACGGGGCGTAGCCTTCCATGTCGGCCTGGTCGTCATTCACCTGGTAGTCGGTCGTAACCGCCTGCGGGTCGTTCCCCTGATAGTCGGCCTGCACGGCCTGGCCGGTCGAGGCGGTGCGGTCGCCCGCGGGGTCGTAATAGGGCGAGACGCAGGGGCGAAGCCCGCCGCTGTAGGATCGGTAGTTGTTTTCGTCCGGGCGGTAGCTGCGATAATGCGCGGCGCACCATTGCAGATGAGCGGCGGGGAGCTGCTCACGGGCCTGCTGGTCGGCCGCTGCCGGTTGCACGACCGCGTCGGGCTGGGCCGACGGCTGCCCGGACCGGCTGTCCGCCGGCTGCGGCTCCATTGGTGGCGTCGGCAGGGCCGCCGCCTGCGCTGCCTCGCCGGCCTTGGCCGGCTCGACAGCCATCGCGGACGCCGCCTGCAAGGCGGGAATGCGTTGCAATTGCTGCGTGTTCTTGTCGACCGGCTGGGCGTCCTTCGTCCAGAGCTCGGCAACGCCGATGGTGGGCGTCGACTGGCGTACCGGCTTGGCGGCCAGCAGCCAGGCGGCAAAACCGAGCCCGCTGGCAAACACCGCCAGCGTCAGCACGAAGCCCCCGACAATTCCCAACAAAGCCTTCACGCCGTGCTCCTTCAGTCCCGCTCCCGGAGCGGTCCGGAGTTTTTAAAAAACCGGCCGAACCGTTCCAGCTCTCACATTTTCAATCCTGGACCGAAAGCCGCTGCGCGCGTTTCCCGGGCTCGCTCCTAGAATGCAGGCGCGGCGTTCAGGTTCCCACGAGGCAAGGGAGATATTGCGGCCCAGGCGGCGGAAACGGGTGTCCCTTTCACAAATCCTTGCACCCGGCCTTGCCGCGCTTCAAATCCGCTCGAGATAGGCTAAGTTCGGGGTGCACGCGTTGCGGGCGTTCGGGGGTAAATCATGTCCGAGACAGGTGGTTCCGGCGGGCTGTCGCGCCGCGCCTTCATGGCTGCGGGCGCGGCGCTCGTGCTTGCGCCCTCGATCGGCCGCGCGCAGGAGCTTGCCGGCCGCAGGATCTCGTTCCTGATCGGCAACGAGGGCGCGGGCGGCTACGAGGCCTATGCGCGGCTGTTCGCGAAACACCTGGCGCTGGCGCTGCCTTCGGCGCGGGTCACCGTCGAGGTCG
>RXJA01000014.1 GCA_003963455.1 Hyphomicrobiales bacterium | reverse complement strand
CTTCTGTTCTTCATCCTGTCGACGCGCTTCATGCCGCCGATCGCTGTCGCGATCCCGATCTACCTGATGTATCGCGAGCTCGGCCTCTCCGACACCGCGCTCGGCATGATCCTGCTTTACACCGCGGTCAACGTCTCGCTGGCGGTCTGGCTGCTCAAGGGCTTCATCGACGAGATCCCGCGCGAATATGAGGAAGCCGCGATGATCGACGGCTATACGCGGTTGCAAGCCTTCTGGCGCACCGTGCTGCCGCAGGCCACGACCGGCATCGCCGCGACCGCGATCTTCTGCCTGATCTTTGCCTGGAACGAATATGCGTTCGCAGCGCTCTTGACTTCCGGCACGGCGCAGACCGCGCCGCCCTTCATCCCGACCATCATCGGCGAAGGCGGCCAGGACTGGCCGGCGGTGGCGGCGGGCACGACCATCTTCCTGGTGCCGATCCTGGTCTTCACCATCCTGCTCCGCAAGCAGCTCTTGCGCGGCATCACCTTCGGCGCGGTGCGCAAATGAGCATGGTCCAGACCGCAAAACGCAAATCGCGCTGGCCACGCTGGGCAAGGCGCGGCCTGATGGAAAACATCGCGACCGCGATCATCGCGATCGGCTTCCTGATGCTGTTCCAGCCCTTCGCGCTGGCGCTCTACACCTATTCCTTCATCACCATGCTTGCCGGCACGGTCATGTTCATCATCGTCTCGAAATTCCCGGTATAGAAATGGCCGAGATCCGTGTTCAGAACCTGAGGAAGGCCTTCGGCGCATTCGTCGCCGTGCAGGACTCCAATTTCGTCGTCGAGGACGGCGAGTTCTTCGTCATGCTCGGACCTTCCGGCTGCGGCAAGACGACGACGCTTCGCATGATCGCCGGCCTCGAACTGCCGACCGGCGGCAAGATCCTGCTCGGCGGTGAGGACGTCACCATGCGCCGGGCGCGCGAGCGCGACATCGCCTTCGTGTTCCAGCTGTTCGCGCTCTACCCGCATATGAATGTGCGCAAGAACATCGGCTTCCCCTTGTTGGCCCAGGGCATGGCCTCGGCCGAGATCCGCAGCCGCGTCGAGGAGACCGCGAAGCTCCTGCGCATCGATCACCTGCTCGACAAGTCCGTCTCAGGCCTCGCCGGCGGCGACCGCCAGCGAGTCGCGCTCGGCCGCGCCATCGTGCGGCGGCCGAAATGTTTTCTCATGGACGAGCCCCTGGGAACCCTTGATACGGAATTCCGCGATCTGATGGTGCATGAGCTGCGCGAGCTGCATAACCGCATCCACGCCACCACGGTCTATGTCACGCATGACCAGATGGAAGCGATGTCGATGGCCGACAAGATCGCGGTGATGAACCACGGCGTCATCGAACAGTTCGGAAGCCCGCGCGAAATCTACGACCGGCCGGCGACGATGTTCGTCGCCGATTTCATCGGCTCGCCGCCGATGAATTTCTTGCGCTTCGGCGGCGGCCTCGCCAAGGGCGCGAAGGAGATCGTCGTTCAGGGGGCGAAAGTGTCCGTGCCGGAAGTGCGCGAGGATATCGCCCCGGCTGACATGGCGCTCGGCATCCGTCCGGAGCACATCCGCTTCGATGACGGTTCGAAGCTGCGCGGCGCGATCTACGGCACCGAATATCTCGGCACCACGCAGATCGTCGCCGTCGAGACGGCCGACGGCATCATCAAGGCGCGGGTGCCGGCAGGCATCCATCTCAGCCCCGGCGAACAGGTCGGGCTGACGCTGAGCAGCGCGCGGCTGTCGCTGTTCGAAAAAGGCTCGGGACGCGCGGTCAGGACCGCCATGCATGATCAGGCAGCGGAGGCGCGTCATGGCTGACGTCCGTGTCCAGGGTGTGACCAAGAGCTTTGGTGAGACCGTCGCGATCGACGATCTCGACCTCGTGATCAAGGACGGCGAATTCGTCGTTCTGCTCGGGCCGACCGGCGCGGGCAAGACGACGACGCTGAGGCTTATCGCCGGGCTGGAGCGGCCGGACAGCGGCACGATCCATATCGGCGGCCACGACGCGACGACACTGTCGCCGGCCGAACGCGACACCGCCTTCGTCTTCCAGCAATATTCGCTCTACCCGCATCTGTCGGTGTTCGACAACCTCGCCTTCCCGCTGCGCTCGCCGGCGCGACGCTTTCCGGAGGAGGCGGTGCGCCGCCGTGTCGAGGAGGTGGCGCGTATGGTGCGCATCGACCACAAGCTCGACAACCGTTCGACAAAACTGTCGGGCGGCGAGATGCAGCGCGTCGCCATCGGCCGCGCGCTGGTGCGCAAGCCCGCGATCTATCTGATGGACGAGCCGCTGTCCTCGCTCGACGCCAAGCTGCGCGCCGATCTCAGGCTCGAGCTGAAGCGCATCCAGTCCGAGCTCGGCGCGACCATGCTCTATGTCACCCACGACCAGATCGAGGCGATGACCATGGCCGACCGCATCGGCATCCTCGCCGATGGCGTATTGGTGCAGATCGGCACGCCGCGCGCGATCTATTCCGAGCCCGCGAACCTCCATGTCGCCGCGCGTCTCGGCCAGCCGGCGATAAACCTCCTGCCGGCCGGGCTGCTGCCCGATGGCGGCGCGCCAACAGGAACGGCGACGATCGGCGCCCGCACCGAACATCTGGCGATCGAGAAGGCGATGAACGGCCATGCCGACGGCGTCGTCGACTGGGTCGAGCATCTCGGCGATCAGAACCATCTCCACGTGACGGTGGGAGCGAAGAAGCTGGTGACGCTGACCGATCCCGACACGCCTTTAGCCAAGGGGGACAAGGTGACGATCCGCTATATCGCGCCGCTCTACTTCGGCTCGGACGGGCAAAGACTGATGTAGCCGCGACGCCCATATATTCACGCACCGATTGACGGCCGCAGATACGGACTGGACGAAATCCATGAAGCACTTTTTCAACCGCAAGGACACGATCGTCACCGAAGCGCTCGACGGCTTCCTCGCCACGGC
>RXJA01000619.1 GCA_003963455.1 Hyphomicrobiales bacterium | reverse complement strand
AGCCGGAGTTCCGCGACGAAATCATAGGCGTCGCCCCTGTAGACCGAGCGGGTGAACTCGATCACCTTGCCGCTCGCCAAATAGGAAATGCGCTCGATCTGCAGACCGGCAACCCCCGGAGGCACTTCCAGGAGGCGCGCGTCCGCATCGCCGAGATTGGTGGCCGAGATGCGCTGGACGGCGCGCACCGGGCGATTGCCGGTCGTCCCCAGCGCCGCGTAGAGCGACGAGCCGACCGCCTCGGGATCCGGCAGCACGCTGGCGGAGAGCGACGCGCGCTCGATCGCCAGCGGCGTGTCGTTGGCGATGCGCAGGCGCGCGACGCGCGCCACCAGCTCGGTCGAGGACAGGCCCAGCACCATCATCTCGTCCGGCGACGGCGCGTAGAGGCCGCGGTCGAGCCAGACGGAGCGCACGTTCATGCCGCGGCGCGCCATGTCCTCTGTGAAGGAGGTAAGCCTGGACAGCGATTGTTCGACGCGCTCCATGCGCGGCGCGACGAAGGTGCCCGAGCCGTGGCGCTGGACGAGTATGCCGCCCTTGACCAAGTCCTGCACCGCCTTGCGCACGGTGACGCGCGAGATATCGGCCTTGCTTGCAATGTCGCGCTCGGAGGGCAACGCGTCGCCGGGGCCGATCAGGCCGCGATTGACCGCTTCCTCGATGCTTTTCCTGAGTTGCAGGTAGAGCGGCGCGCCGCTCTGCGAGGATTCTTTCAGCATGGCGAAGATCTGGTCGGCGGCGCTCATCGCGACGCCTCCGGCAGCATGGCGAAGATCTGGTCGGCGGCGCTCATCGTGACGCCTCCGGGCCTCTGGCGAAGATTCGCACCGCCATCTGCACGGCGCCGCCGAGCGCATCATCGAGCGGAGCTTTCAGCAGCGCCTGATAGCGCGCCGACAGGCGCGGCGCGTAAAGCGGCGCCAGGCCGCCGAGCAGGCAGAGCGGGGCATCATCGGCGAGATCGAGCGCGCCGAGCGAGGCCTCGACATCGGCCACCGCCTTGTCGAGGATCCAGTTGGCGACAAGGTCGCCCTTCTCCGCATGTTCGAAGACTTTCGGCGCGAAGCCGCCGAAATCGCCCGGCTTGGCGTTGGTGGTGAATTCGACCACGTCTTCCGGATTGTTGCGGAAGACGGCGAGCATGGCGTCGGTCAGGGGCGAGCCCGGACGGATGCCGTCATAGGCGAGCAGCGTCTGCTCCAGCAGATCGCGGCCGATGCGGGCGCCGCTGCCCTGATCGCCGACCTGGAAGCCCCAGCCGCCGATGGCGCGCGACTTGCCGTTCTTGCGCGCCATATAGGCGGTGCCGGTGCCCAGAATGGCCATGGCGCCGTCACCGGAACCGACCGCGCCCTCGAGCGCGATCTCGGCATCGGTTTCGACACGGCTCATGCTGAAGGGCAGGATAGCCTCGAGCTGCTGCCGGTAGGTGCCGACATTGGCGCCGGCGAGGCCGAGAATGGCAGGCGTCTGCGGGATCAGATCCGGATCCTTGCCGGCGGCCAGGAATGCCTGCCGGGCGGCTTCCACGATGTTGGCGCGGGCGCCGGTCAGATCAGTGCGGATGTTGGCGGCGCCACTCTTGGCGCGGCCGACGACGGCGCCGTCGACGGTCGCAAGGGCCGCCCTGCAGCTGGTGCCGCCGCCATCGATGCCAAGCACGAATTTCAAGCGATTTTCTCCTCGACCCGGATAATACCAATAAAATACCAATAGCCAAGGATTAATTTCGGTTCAAAAAAGATTAAGACGCATTTAATTGAAAAACCACGATAATTTGCCGACAAGCGAGGTCCGCCGCCTGAAATTCGTTAATGCGTGTGGACAAGTGGTATTTTTTTGGTATTGTTTGCTCAGTTGGAGGAAAATGGATGGCCGAGACGCGCACGGAAGCGCTCCACCAGAATGCCGAAGGGCTCGATGTCCAGGCCCCTGAAGCCATTCTGGCGTTCCTGGCCAATGCCCAGATCGAGGCCGCCAATGCCGTGCACGGGGCCATTCCGGCGATCGCCGCCGCAGCCGAACTCATCGCCAGGCAACTGAAAGGCGGCGGCAGGCTTGCCTATGCGGCGGCCGGCAGCTCCGGCCTGATGGCCGTGGCCGACGCGCTGGAATTGCCCGGCACCTTCGGCATTGCGCGCGACCGCATCGCCATCCTGATCGCAGGCGGCGACGAAGCCTTCCGCACGCTGGCCGGCGGACCGGAGGACGACACCGAGGAAGCTTCGGTGGCTGTTTCCGCCGCCGATATCGGCAAGGGCGACTGCCTGATCGCCATCTCCGCCAGCGGCTCGACTCCCTATGCGGTCCAGGCGCTGCAGGACGCGCGGCGCCGCGGCGCGGCAACGATCGCCATTGCCAACAACAGGGGGGCCAAGCTCTTCAAGCAGGCCGACGTCGCCATCCTGCTCGAAACGCCGCCGGAGCTGATCGCCGGCTCGACACGCATGGGCGCGGGCACCGCGCAGAAGATCGCGCTCAACATGCTGTCGACGCTGGCCGCCATCCATCTGGGCCATGTCCATGACGGCTACATGGTCAACCTCACCGCCGACAACATCAAGCTGCGCGACCGCGCCGTGCGCATGGTTGCCGCCATCAGCGGCAAGAGCCGCGACGACGCAGCCCGCCTGCTCGAGGAAAGCGGCGGCGGCGTCAAGACGGCCATTCTGCTCGCCGCGGGCGCCGCCAGCGCCGACGCGGCCGAAAAGATACTGGAAGGAACCGGCCAGAAACTCAGGCCGGCGCTTTCCGCGCTGAGGCATGATCCCGAAAAGTGGGACCCGCTTTTCGGAAAAGACCATGCCCTAACAAAGAAGTAGGGCCTGTTTCATCCCGATTTCCATCGGGGTGAAACGGGCTTGCGAGGGGAGCAAGGGGCGCTGAGCCCCTGTTCTCATCAAAACCGAACCTGAAAAAGGTCAACAGGGAGACTGAAGATGAAGACCAAACTACTGACG
>RXJA01000628.1 GCA_003963455.1 Hyphomicrobiales bacterium | reverse complement strand
CTCGGCGCCCAGCGCGCGCAGATGCTGGATCTTCTCGCGCGACATCTTGTCGGGCACGACCAGGATGATGCGGTAGCCCTTCGGGATGCCGACCTGAGCGAGGCCGAGACCCGTGTTGCCGGCGGTGGCCTCGACGATGGTGCCGCCGCGCTTCAGCGCGCCCGATTTCTCCGCCGCCGCGATCATCGACAGCGCGATGCGGTCCTTGATCGAGCCGCCGGGATTCTGGCTTTCCAGCTTGATGAACAGACGGCATTTGCCGGTGTCGAATTTGGTCAGCTCGACGATCGGCGTCTGGCCGATCAGGTCGAGCACCGAGGCGTAAGGCGGGCGCAGCCTCGACAGACTGGTGTCCGCGCCGCCGGGCGCCGGTTGTCTCTGCTCGCTCATCTGAGATGCTCCGTGGAAGCAGTTCGATGCAGGTGGTTGCAAATCTCGCGCATCAAGCCGCCGCATTCCATTCCGGTTTCGCGGATCGCGCGAGGTGTCTTTTCCAGCCCTTTGCCTTCGGAAAGAAGATAGATCGTGCCAATCCGGCGGCGAGTCGGGGAATGAAATTTCACGGGGGGGGGCGCTCAATCGCCTTTCCTATAGAGGTTGGCGGGACAGCGCCCCCCTCTGTCCTGCCGGACATCTCCCCCACTTGGGGGGAGATCAGCAGCTCCGCCTGCAGTGCCCTCTTCTGCAATGTCGGCGATTGGCGAAAGCCGAGGCGACATCTGATCTCCCCACCCGTGGGGGAGATGGCCGGCAGGCCAGAGGGGGGCGCCGTAGAGCGCCGACCTCGGCAGAAACTTCACCCCAGCAGTTGCTTGCTCAGCTTCGCGCATTGCACGCGGATGTCGGGGATCGCGTCGATCTCGAAGAAGGTGCCGCGCGTCAGCGGCCCGACGGCGAGCAGCTTCGACGACACCGTGCCGTCGGCCGCGATCAGTTCGCATTTCGCGGTGACATCGAGGCCGAGGCGCAATGGATCGGGACGCGCCAGGCCGCGCTCGAGCAGCGAGCGCACGAAGCCGTTCGACGTCCTCGAGATATCGCGCGCGATGCCCATGCAGTCATAGATGCGGGCGACATCCAGCGTCTCGACATCCTGCGTGCCGC
The DNA here is from genome assembly GCA_003963455.1 of Hyphomicrobiales bacterium. Classification (GTDB taxonomy): domain Bacteria; phylum Pseudomonadota; class Alphaproteobacteria; order Rhizobiales; family Rhizobiaceae; genus Mesorhizobium. Next base: position 1,861 of record RXJA01000628.1, on the reverse strand, counting down.
GCGGCTGGATCTTCACGACGAAGCCGTCGTTCGGCTCGATGTCCACGACCCTGCCGGCGATGAGGCGGATGCGGCCCGAGCGCACCGCTTCGATGACACGCGCGTAGACTTCCGGCGCCATGCGATGGCGGTGGATGTCCCACCAGGCCTTGGTGTGCTCGACGAAACGGCGCTTGGCGGAGGATGGCCAGTTCTGCCAGATCGTCTGGTTGAAGGGCCTCAGGCCGTCGACGACGTCTCGCCAGTCGCCGCCGGCCTTCTGGGTCTCGCGGATCAGGTTGCGGAACCAGCCGACGAAATAGGAAAGGTCGGTGCCGAGCGGAATGTCGGCGATATCGAGCTTGATCGGATTGCCCTTGCGGTGCGGCGAGGGCATCAGCCCGCGCCGCGACACAGCCATGATCGCGCCGCGATGGCCGCGCTGTTCCAGCGATAGGAAAGCATCGACCATGCTGAGGCCCGTGCCGAGCAGCAGGACGGCGGCCTGCGGATCGAGCGCTGCGTCGGCCTCCGTCCCCATGCGGACCGCGTGACCCTGGAAGGCGCCGGGCTGTTCGTCGTGGCCGGTGGCCAGGACAGCCAGATGCGCCACCACGCTGGTGCCGTTGGCCAGGGTCACCTCGACACCCGACGAGGTCGGCGCGATCGACAGGCTCTCCTCGCGGATCAGGCGCAGGCGGCCGGTCTCGCGCTCGCGTTCCATGAGGCCGTCGAGCAATTCCTGCAGGTAGCGGGCATAGAGGCTGCGCGGCGCATAGAACGGCCCCTGGTCAGGCTTCGCCAGGCCGCGCTCCAGCACCCAGCGCGCGAAATGGGTGGGATCGTCGGCATAGGCGCTCATGCCTGAGGCATTGACGTTGAGCACATGCGCCGAAAGCAGCGTCGAATAGGCCATGCCCTGGCCGAAATGCGGCCGCTTCTCGACCAGCGTGACGCGCAGGTCCGGATTGGGCGACTTCAACAGATGCGCGGCCAGCACGACGCCACTGGCGCCGCCGCCGACAATGATGATGGAATTGGCGCGTCCAACCATGACTTCCAGCCGAAGCTTGATTTGAGCGATCAGCGCGCGACCATCGCCGCGGGCGGCCTCGACTGCAGGCCGGGAACGATCGCCGGAACGGTCTTCAGATGGTCGCGCATCGTTCTTTCACTCCCAATGTTGATAAGATTACTATACTAAGCGATCCGCACATGAAACATGTGTTCCAATTCAACGGTCCGTTGCAGCATGGATTTGCCGAAATGGGATGACACGAGGATTTTTCGTTCGGCGAGGTCTTCGTGGAGCGCTGTCCGCGCCTTCGTCATCCACGGGTCGAGCAAGGAGCGGAAGGCCGCCCCGACCGATCGCGATCGGTCGCCGGCAGCCAGAGCGTTTCACCGTTTCACGGAAACGGCGAACCGCTCCATCTCCTTGTTTTGACGCAATTCCGGACGGAGGGTTACGGCGAAGGCGCCGTACTTGACCACGCACACTTTTCCCGGAATTGCGCCGAGCTGCCCGCCAACAAAAAAGCCCGGCGCGAGGCCGGGCTTACATGACTTTGCTTCCAAAGAGTCTTTGTCAGCTCACCTGGACCTTGCTCGCCGCCGCCTGGTCCTCGGCGATGCGCTGCTGGAACATCTGCGCGAAATCGATCGGGTCGAGCATCAGCGGCGGGAAGCCGCCGTTGCGCGTGGCGTCGGCGATGATCTGGCGGGCGAAGGGGAACAACAAGCGCGGGCATTCGATGAACAGGATCGGCAGCATGTGCTCCTGCGGGAAGCCCGAGATGGCGAAGACGCCGCCATAGACCAGCTCGACGTTGAACAGCACTTCCTGGTCGAAGGAGGCCTTGGCGTTCAGGGTCAGGTTGAC
>RXJA01000085.1 GCA_003963455.1 Hyphomicrobiales bacterium | reverse complement strand
CATCACCGTTTTTCGAAGGTGTTTCGACGATTTCCATAGTGCTAAGGCCCCAACGAGAGTTGTTTCTAAAACTGCGCCCTTTTTTGCGGGATCGGGCATCGCGCGAATTTCATTCAGGAAAGCCCTGCGATTCGCGTCGGGTCATCTTAATGACGCCGCATCGCAAGTAAGTCAATTCGCATATTGACTTATATTGGCCGATATTCATCAAATATTGCCGATTCAGCTTCAAAAATTCGTGCGCCGTGTAACTTCGTGAGATTTTTCTGGCCAGACCAGCATGCCATGACGTTGCGTCATCCACATGTTAGACATCCGATCGCCGCTCGACATGGCGCGCGATGCTTGGCCAATGCTTGGAGGCCTGTTGCGCCAGCACGATGAATCCTATGGCGCAACGGAGCGCAAGGCCAAGCGACGGGATCCGTCAATAGGGCGCGATGTATCTGCCGTAGACCCAGCCGGTGACGAAATGGCCGTTCCGCGCCGGGTCGTGCCAGATTTCGCACCAGCGATAGCGTATTGCCTGACGCTGCTTCCATTGCGGCTGCCGGGCGATATCGAGCAGATTTACGCCTCCGGTGCAGCGGCCGGTCATCTGCAGCACGGCGCCGTTCGGATAGGCGGCCTGTTTTTGAGATACGTCGGAAGGATACTTTCGCGCGTTGAGCGTATCGCCGAACGGCACGCCCGCCACTTGCCAGGCGGCAAAGACGGTTGCATGAGACTGACTGGAAAATGCCAGAACCGCAGCGATGACGGCAGCAGACATTGCTGTAGAAACACAGGATTTCATCTTTCCCCCTTCAGCTTGGGTTCCGTAGACCACCTTGAACCGCGCCCCTTGAACCGCCGCTGAGCGGCGTGTTCATTCGTCATTCAAGCAAATTCCGCAGCGAGACGTAATGACCAGGACTTCCGCCTTGACTTCCACCTTCCCGGCCGCCAGCCCGCCGACGCCTGAGAAACATCCGGTTTCCGACACGCATCACGGCATCACCCGCAGCGACGACTATGCCTGGATGCGGGCCGACAACTGGCAGGCCGTGTTCCGGGATCCTTCCCTGCTCGACGGCCGGATCCGCGCTCATCTCGAAGCCGAGAACGCCTATCAGGCCGCGCTCATGGCTGGCACCGCGGACCTGCGCGGCAAGCTGTTTGCCGAGATGAAGGGCCGCATCAAGGAGGATGACTCGACGGTGCCGATGAAGGACGGCCCCTATGCCTATGGCTCGTCATTCAAGCTAGGCGGGGAGCAGCCGCGCTATTTTCGCAAGCCGCGCGACGGCGGCGCCGAGGAAATCCTGCTCGACGGCGACGCGGAGGCCGAGGGCAAGGCCTATTTCCGGCTCGGCGGCGTCGACCATTCAGGCGACCACAAGAAGCTCATCTGGGGGTTCGACGACAAGGGCTCGGAATTCTACACGCTGCGCGTGCGCGATCTCGCCGGCGCCACCGACCTTGCCGACCTGATTCCCGATACGGGCGGCGGCGGGGTTTGGAACGCCGGCGATGACGGCTTCTTCTACACCCGTCTGGACGACAACCATCGCCCGTCGAAGGTGTTCTTCCACGCGCTCGGCGACAAGCCGGAGAACGACCGGCTTATCTATGAGGAGACCGATCCCGGCTTCTTCATGGATGTCAGCGGCACGCGCGCCAATGACTGGATCATGATCGGCATCAACGATCACGAGACATCCGAATACCGGCTGCTGCCGGCCCATGATCCATCCGCGGCGCCCAGGCTGGTGGCGGTGCGGGAGGCCGGGCTGCAATACGACCTGGAGGAAGGCGGCGACGTCTTCTTCATCCTCACCAACGCCGACGGGGCCAAGGATTTCAAGATCATGACCGCGCCGGTCGATAATCCGGTGCGCGCCAACTGGCAGGAACTGGTGCCGCATGAGCCCGGCCGTCTGATCCTCTCGGTGCTCGGATTCAGGCATCACATGGTCAGGCTGGAGCGCAAGGACGGCCTGCCGCGCATCGTCGTGCGCGAACGTGCCAGCGGCGAGGAGCATTTCATCTCCTTCGACGAGGAGGCTTTCTCGCTCGGCCTCTCCGGCTCCTACGAATACGACACCGAGACGATGCGCTTCACCTATTCGTCGATGACGACGCCGGCGCAGGTGTTCGACTACAACATGCGCAGCCGCGAGCGCGTGCTCCTGAAGACGCAGGAAGTACCCTCCGGTCACGACCCGGAACATTATGTCACGCGCCGGCTGATGGCGCCCGCGGCCGATGGCGAACTGGTGCCGATCTCGCTGCTCTACCATCGCGACACGCCGCTGGACGGTTCCGCGCCCTGCCTGCTCTACGGCTATGGCTCCTACGGCATCACCGTTCCTTCCGCCTTCAACACCAACTGCCTGTCGCTGGTCGATCGCGGCTTCGTCTACGCCATCGCGCATGTGCGCGGCGGCAAGGACAAGGGCTATGGCTGGTACGAGGAAGGCAAGCGGGCGAAGAAGATGAACACCTTCACCGATTTCATCGCCTGCGCCCGCCATCTCGTCGCCGAGCGCTACACGCGGCATGATCGCATTGTCGCGCAAGGCGGCTCCGCCGGCGGCATGCTCATGGGGGCGATCGCCAACATGGCGCCGGACAGTTTTGGCGGCATCGTCGCCGAGGTGCCGTTCGTGGACGTGCTCACCACCATGCTCGACGCCAGCCTGCCGCTGACGCCGCCGGAGTGGCCGGAATGGGGCAATCCCATCGCGTCCGCCGACGACTACAAGACGATCGCCGCCTATTCGCCCTACGACAATGTCGCGGCGCTCGACTACCCGCCGATCCTGGCGCTGGCGGGTCTCACCGATCCGCGCGTCACCTATTGGGAGCCAGCGAAATGGGTGGCGCGGCTGCGCGAACGCAAGACGGGCGGCAACCCGGTCCTGTTCAAGATCAACATGGATTCCGGCCATGCCGGCGCGTCGGGCCGCTTCTCGCGGCTGGAGGAGATCGCCTACATTTACG
>RXJA01000393.1 GCA_003963455.1 Hyphomicrobiales bacterium | reverse complement strand
AAACCCCGTGATCTTGAGGAAGGCCGCGGTGGCCACGACCATGAACAGCGACAGCGGCAGGAACACCTTCCAGCCCAGCCGCATCAACTGGTCGTAGCGGTAGCGCGGCACGAAGGCCTTCACCATGGAGATGCCGAAGAAAACGAAGCAGACCTTCAGCACGAACCAGATGACGCCAGGCACCCAGGTGAACGGCGCGAAGTCGAACGGTGGCAACCAGCCGCCAAGGAAGAGGATGGTGGCCAGGGCGCACATCAGCACGATCGCGACATATTCGCCGAGGAAGAACAGCAGGAACGGCGTCGACGAATATTCGACCATATGCCCCGCGACCAGCTCCGATTCGGCTTCCACCAGATCGAAAGGCGGCCGGTTCGTCTCGGCCAGCGCCGAGATGAAGAAGACGACGAACATCGGGAACAGCGCCAGCCAGTTCCAGTCGAGGAAGGTGTTGGGCAGGCCAAGCCGCGTGCCAAGCCCATCATGCTGCGACAGCACGATGTCGGAGAGGTTGAGGGAGCCTGCGGTGAGCAGCACGGTCACGATGACGAAGCCGATCGAGACTTCGTAAGACACCATCTGCGCGGCCGAGCGCAGCGCGCCGAGGAACGGATATTTGGAGTTGGATGCCCAGCCGCCCATGATCACGCCGTAGACCTCGAGCGAGGAGATGGCGAAGACGTAGAGGATGCCGACATTGATGTTGGCGACCGCCCAGCCCTCGCTGACCGGAATGACGGCCCAGGCCGAAATGGCCAGCACAGCCGACACCAGCGGCGCCAGCAGGAAGACGCCCTTGTTGGCGCCGGACGGGATCACCGGTTCCTTGAACACGAATTTCAAAAGGTCGGCGAAGGCCTGAAGCGTGCCCCAGGGGCCGACGACGTTCGGGCCGCGGCGCAGTTGCACCGCCGCCCAGATCTTGCGGTCGGCGTAGAGAATATAGGCCACGAAGACCAGAAGCACGACGATCAGCACGACCGACTTCAGAAGGATCAGCAGCGCCGGCAGCACGTAGAAGGAGAAGAAGGTGTCCATGCTTATTCCGCCGCCTGCTTGAAGCCGCTCTTGGCCAGCGCCGAGCACTCGGCCATCACGGCCGACGCCCGCGCGATCGGGTTGGTCAGATAGAAGTCCTTCACCGAGGAGGTGAAGGTGCCCTTGTTCAGCCGTCCCCCGAGCTTCGCCACTTTCGCGATGTCGTCGCCGCTGCCGGCTTGCACCTGATCGATGCGGGCGAGATGCGGGAATTCGCCATAGAGCTTGGCGCGCAGTTGCGCCAGCGAATCGAAGGGCAGCTTCTTGCCGAGAACGTCGGAGAGCGCCCGCAGAATCGCCCAGTCCTCGCGCGCCTCGCCGGGCGCGAAGCCGGCGCGGTTGGTCTGCTGGACGCGCCCTTCCGTGTTGACGTAGGTGCCAGACTTCTCTGTGTAGGCGGCGGCCGGCAGGATGACATTGGCGCGGTGCGCGCCGGCGTCGCCATGGGTGCCGATATAGACGACGAAGGCGCCGCCGGTCTTCGACATGTCGATCTCGTCGGCGCCGAGCAGGAACAGAATATCCGTGTCGCCGAGCATCCCGGCAACGTTCTTGCCGCCCTCGCCCGGCACGAAGCCGACATCGAGCCCGCCGACTCTGGCGGCCGCGTTGTGCAGCACGGCGAAGCCGTTCCAATCGGCGGTGACCGCGTTGACGGCAGCCGCGAGCCTTGCCGCCTGGCCGAACACAGCCGCACCGTCCGATCGGGCCAGCGCGCCCTGGCCGACGATGATCAGCGGATGCGTCGCCTTGCTCAGCACCTCGAAGAATTTGCCATTGCCGTCGGCAAGGTCCTTCAGGGATTCAGGGCCGGCGCCGATCAGCTCGTAGTCGTAGCGTGTGTCGCCGATCTCACCGATCACGCCGACCGGCAGGTTGCCAACGCGCCAGCGCTTGCGGATGCGCGCGTTGAGCACCGAAGCCTCGAAGCGCGGATTGGCGCCGATGATCAGCACCGCATCGGCCTGCTCGATACCTTCGATGGTCGGGTTGAAGATGTAGCTGGCGCGGCCGAGCGAGGGATCAAGCGCTGCGCCATCCTGGCGGCAGTCGATGTTCTTCGAGCCGAGCGCCGCCGTCAGAAGCTTGAGCGCGTAGATTTCCTCAACGGCAGCAAGGTCGCCGGCGATCGCGCCGATCCGCTCCGGGGTCGTCTTCGACACCTGCTCCTTGATCGCGGCGAAGGCTTCCGCCCAGCTTGCCGGCGCGAGCTTGCCATCCTTGCGCACATATGGACGGTCGAGGCGCTGCGTGCGCAGGCCGTCCCAGATGAAGCGGGTCTTGTCGGAAATCCACTCCTCGTTCACCTGCTCGTTGACGCGCGGCAGGATGCGCATCACTTCGCGGCCTCTGCTATCGACACGGATCGCCGAGCCGACGGCGTCCATGACGTCGATCGATTCCGTCTTGGTCAGTTCCCACGGCCGCGCCTGGAAGGCGAACGGCTTGGAGGTCAGCGCGCCGACCGGGCACAGATCGATCACATTGCCCTGCAGCTCCGACGTCATCGCCTGTTCGAGATAGGTGGTGATCTCGGCATCCTCGCCGCGGCCGATCAGGCCAAGCTCGGAAATGCCCGCGACCTCGGTGGTGAAGCGGACGCAGCGCGTGCAATGGATGCAGCGGTTCATCACCGTCTTGACCAGCGGGCCGATATACTTGTCTTCGACCGCGCGCTTGTTCTCGTGATAGCGCGAGGAATCGACGCCGAAGGCCATCGCCTGGTCCTGCAGGTCGCACTCGCCGCCCTGGTCGCAGATCGGGCAATCGAGCGGATGGTTGATCAGCAGGAACTCCATCACGCCTTCGCGGGCCTTCTTGACCATCGGCGTGTTGGTGAAGATCTCCGGCGGCTCGCCATTGGGGCCGGGGCGCAGGTCGCGCACGCCCATGGCGCAGGACGCCTGCGGCTTGGGCGGGCCGCCCTTCACCTCGATCAGGCACATGCGGCA
>RXJA01000555.1 GCA_003963455.1 Hyphomicrobiales bacterium | reverse complement strand
ATCATCTGGTCGACGCCGCAATTCGGCTTCATCCGCCTGTCGGATTCCTTCTCCACCGGCTCCTCGATCATGCCGCAGAAGAAGAATCCGGACGCCGCCGAGCTGGTGCGCGGCAAGACCGGTCGCGTCAACGGCCATCTCGTCGGCCTTTTGACGGTGATGAAGGGCATGCCGCTGACCTATGGCAAGGACATGCAGGAGGACAAGGAAGCGGTCTTCGACGCCGCCGAGACGCTCGACCTGATGCTGGCGGCGACCGCCGGCATGGTGCGCGACATGACCGTCAACGCCGCCGCCATGAAGAAGGCCGCCGGCGCCGGTCACGCGACCGCGACCGACCTTGCCGACTGGCTGGTGCGCAATCTCGGCCTGCCCTTCCGCGAGGCGCACCATGTCACCGGCCGCGCCGTTGCGCTCGCCGAGGAGAAGAAGGTCGCCCTGGAGAAGCTCTCGCTGGAGGATCTGCGTTCGATCCACCCCGGCATCACCGGTGATATCTTCTCCGTGCTTGCCGTGCAGAATTCGGTGAAGAGCCGCACGAGCTTCGGCGGCACCGCGCCGTCGGAAGTGCGAAAGCAGATCCGCTACTGGAAAAAGCGGCTCGCCAAGTCTTAACTCGCGAGCCTCAAATTGCCCGGATGCAAAGTGCCGAAAACTGGGCTAAAAGCGGCGGCACCAGAAACAGTTTCGAACGGATGGATCGATGGCCCGTAGCAGGATTTTGCTGACGCTCGCGCTGCTGGCGGCGGTTGTCACGGTCACGGCCTGCGGCAGGAAGACCGGGCTCGACACGCCCTATGAGGCGGCGGAGCAGGCGCGCAAGGATGCCGAACGCGCCAAGCAGCCGGTGCCGCCCGAGCCGGAGAAACCGGTCAAGGACAGGAAGTTCATCCTCGATCCCCTGCTCTAGAGCCGGCGAGATCGCTCGATCCCACCGTGCGCCAACTTTCCGGAACCAACCCTCGTGAACCATTTCGATTACCGCGACGGCGTGCTCCATGCCGAGGACGTCGCCATCCCCGATATAGCAGCCGAGGTCGGCACGCCTTTCTACTGCTATTCGACGGCGACGCTGACCCGGCATTTCCGTGTCTTCAGGCAAGCTTTTGCCGGCCTCGACGCGCTGGTCTGCTACGCCATGAAGGCGAACTCCAACCAGGCCGTGCTGAGGACGCTGGCCAGGCAGGGGGCAGGCGCCGACGTCGTCTCGGAAGGCGAACTGCGCCGAGCCCTGGCCGCCGGCATCCCGGCCAGCAAGATCCTGTTTTCCGGCGTCGGCAAGACCGCGCGCGAGATGGACTTCGCGCTTTCCGCCGGCATCCTCTGCTTCAACGTCGAATCCGAGCCTGAGCTGGAATTGCTGTCGGCGCGCGCCGTGGCGCTCGGCAAGGTGGCGCCTGTCTCGCTGCGCATCAATCCGGATGTCGACGCCAGGACGCACAAGAAGATCTCGACCGGCAAGGCCGAGAACAAGTTCGGCATTCCATGGCAGCGCGCGCGGCAGGTCTATGCCCGCGCGGCTGAATTGCCCGGCATCAAGGTGACCGGCATCGACACCCATATCGGCAGCCAGATCACCGAGTTGCAGCCTTTCGACGATGCTTTCGCGCTGCTCGCCGAGTTAGTCGGCGCGCTGCGCGCCGACGGGCATTCGATCGAGCACGTCGATCTCGGCGGCGGCCTCGGCATTCCCTACCGCGTCGACAACAGCCCGCCGCCGCTTCCCGACGCCTATGCCGAGATCGTCAGGAAGCACGTCACCCAGCTTGGCCTGAAGGTGATGTTCGAGCCCGGCCGCCTGATCGTCGGCAATGCCGGCATCCTGGTGTCTGAGGTCATCTATGTGAAGGAAGGCGACGCCAAGAACTTCCTTATCGTCGACGCCGCCATGAACGACCTGATCCGGCCGACGCTCTATGACGCCTTCCACGACATCAGGCCGGTGGTGCAGCAGCCTTCCCCCACGCCGCGCATGAAGGTCGATGTCGTCGGCCCGGTTTGCGAGACAGGCGACTTCATCGGCCTCGACCGCGACCTGCCGAGGCTGAAGGCCGGCGACCTGATCGCCGTTTCCACCGCCGGCGCCTACGGTGCGGTGCAGGCCGGCACCTACAACACCAGGCTTCTGGTGCCGGAGGTGCTGGTCGACGGCGACCGCTTCCATGTTGTGCGGCCGCGCCAGACCTATGATGACCTGATCGGGCTCGATTCGATCCCCGACTGGCTGAAATAGCGGCGCGGGGACCGCCGCGCCCGAAGGAGCAAAGTCATGCCGGGAATGATCACGCGCGAACGCATTGCCGCCGTGGAGCCGCGCATCCGTCCATATGTCCGCCACACGCCGGTGATGGGCGTCGACATGGCGGATTTCGGCCGTCCCGCCTTCCCGGTCGATCTCAAGCTCGAATGCCTGCAGCATTCCGGGTCGTTCAAGGCGCGCGGCGCTTTCACCAACCTGCTCGAACGCGAGGTGCCCGAGGCCGGCGTCGTTGCGGCGTCCGGCGGCAACCATGGCGCCGCCGTCGCCTATGCCGCGATGAAGTTGGGGCACAGGGCCTCCATCTTCGTGCCCGAGGTCAGCCCGCCGGCGAAGCTCGCGCGCATCCGTGGCTACGGTGCCGAGCTGGTGGTCGGCGGCGCGCGCTATGCCGAGGCGCTGGCCGCCAGCGAGGATTTCGCGGCCAGAACCGGCGCCCTGCAGGTCCACGCCTTCAACCAGGAGGAAACGCTGCTCGGCCAGGGCACGCTCGGCCTGGAGATCGAGGCGGACCTGCCCGGGATCGACACGCTGCTGGTCGCCGTCGGCGGCGGCGGCCTGATCGGCGGCATCGCCGCCTGGTTCGCGGGACGCATCCGCATCATCGCCATCGAGCCGGAGGGCGCGCCGACGCTCTATCGCGCCCTGGAGGCCGGCCAGCCGGTCGATGCCCCGGCCGAAGGCATCGCCGCCGATTCGCTGGCGCCGAAGCGCGTCGGCGAGATGATGTTCCCGATCGCCGAG
>RXJA01000491.1 GCA_003963455.1 Hyphomicrobiales bacterium | reverse complement strand
GAACGACTGGAACCAGATGGTCGCCTCCAACCAGATCGACATCGGCACCTATTGGAGCGGCTCGGCCGACCGCGCCAAGACGCATTTCAAACTGCCGGTCTCGCTGGTCATCCCGCAGGAAGGTGCCGTCGCCTGGCTCGACGCATTCTCTATTCCCGTTGGCTCGAAGAACGTCGCCGGCGCCGAGGCGTTCATCAACTACATGATCGACCCGAAATTCTATGTCGAATGGGTCACCAAGGTCGGCGCGCCGGTCTCGGCCAACACCAAGGCGGTCGACGCGCTGCCCGAGGATGCCTTCAACCGCAAGGTCATGGGCAGCCCGGATGTCGCCAAGCGCATCCAGTTCCAGGCGCCGGTCACCGACGAGCAGCGCGAGAAGTATCTGGCGCTGTGGCAGGAACTGAAGGTCAACGTGAAGTAATCACGTCTTTCGGGGAAGGAGAGACAATGGCTGACCAGCTTGCGATCGCTTCGCGGCGCGGACTGCGGCCGGCCCTGCCGCTTCTCCTTCCCGCCTATCTATGGCTGACGGTGGCGATCTTCCTGCCGCTGTCGGCCATGGTGTTCTTCTCCTTCATGACCGACCTGCCGCTGGCAGGCAAAGAGTGGTCGTTCACGCTCGGCAATTATGCGGCCTTCTTTTCGCAAAGCCTCTATTCGACGCTGCTCCTCGCCTCGCTACGTCTCGGCCTCGAAGTGACGCTGTGGTGCGTCGTCATCGGCTATCCGGCGGCCTATGTGCTGGCCAAGGTGCTCAAAGGGCGCAGCCGCGAGGCGATTTTCCTGCTCGTCATCCTGCCGTTCTGGTCGAACGGGCTGGTGCGGATCTTCTCCTGGGCGATGGTGCTGCGTGAAGGCGGCATCCTCGACACGGCGCTCAACGCGGTGCTGCCGTTCAGGATCAACATCGATCTCATGTATTCCTATCCGGCCGTCATAATCGGCCTAGTGCACTCCTATGTGCCCTACATGGTGCTGACCTGCTATCTGACGCTGCAGGCCATCGACGACTCGCTGATCGAGGCCGGGCGCTCGCTCGGCGCCTCGCGGCGGCAAGTGCTTTGGCGGGTGATCATCCCGCTGTCGATGCCGGGCCTGATCGCGGGCGCGGCACTCATCTTCGTGCCGGTGGTTGGCTCGTTCATGGAGCCGCGCATCCTCGGCGGCCGTACCGGCACCTTCTACGGCACGGTGATCGAGGACCAGTTCGTCGCCGTGTTCAACTGGCCGCTGGGCGCCGCGCTCTCCTTCATCCTGCTCGCCGTGGTGCTGATCATCCTGGCGCTTGCGGCACCGGTCCTGCGGAGGGCCGGCTGATGGCGACGACGCGCATCCTCGAATGGCTCGGACGGTTCTACATCGTGCTGTTGCTTGCCTTCCTGTATCTGCCGATCGTCATCATGGCGGCGATGTCCTTCAACACTTCGCCTTTCTACCAGCTGCCGTTCGAATGGACGACGGACTGGTATCAATCGCTGTGGCAGAACGACCAGCTGATCGCGGCGACCTGGAACAGCATCGAGATCGCGATCATCAGCACTTTGATCTCGACGGTGCTAGGCTCGATGGCTTCGCTTGCCCTCTACCGCTACGAGTTCCGCGGCAAGAAATTGTTACAGGCGCTGCTCTTCCCGCCGATCGCCATTCCGTGGCTGATCACCGGCACGGCGATGCTGATCTTCTTCTTTGGCGTCGGCATCGGTCGCGGACTTATCGCCATCCTGCTCGGCCATGTCGCGCTGGCGTTGCCCTACGTGATCGTCGTCGTCTCGGCGCGGCTGCAGACCTTTGCGCCGGAGCTGGAAGAGGCGGCGCGCTCGCTCGGCGCCAATCAGTGGCAGGTGACCATGCGCGTGACCTTGCCCTGGATCATGCCCGGCGTCATCGCGGGCGGGCTGTTCGCCTTCGCCGTGTCGTTCGACCAGTTCGTCGTTTCTTATTTCCTGTCGACGCCCGGCCAGACGACGCTGCCGGTCGAAATCTATGCCGCGATCCGTAAGGGTTTTACTCCGGAGATCAACGCGGTCTCAACCATAATCATCGTGGTGTCGATGGCGCTGATGCTGCTCACGGCGCGCTTCTTCAAATTCGGCGGAGAGAAATAATGGCTGGCGTGCAGGTCACGAACGTCTCCCGCAGTTTCGGCGCGCACAAGGCACTGGACGATGTCTCGATCGATTTCGCCGATGGCGGCTTCTATGCGCTGCTCGGGCCGTCCGGCAGCGGCAAGACCACGCTGCTCAGGCAGATCGCCGGCTTCGATTTTCCCGACGCCGGGCGCATCGCCATCGGCGGCGAAAGCGTCGAGCGCGTGCCGGTCGAGAAGCGCCGCATCGGCATGGTGTTCCAGAATTATGCGCTGTTTCCCAATATGAGCGTTGCCGACAATGTCGCCTTCGGCCTTTCGGTGCGCGGCGAGCCGAAGGCGACGATCGCTGCGGAGGTGCAGCGCGCGCTCGATCTCGTGCAGCTCGGCAAGCTCGGCGCCCGCAAGCCGCACCAGCTCTCTGGCGGCCAGCGCCAGCGTGTCGCGCTCGCCAGGGCCATCGTCACCAAGCCGCGCGTGCTCCTGCTCGACGAGCCGTTAGGGGCGCTCGACAAGGCGCTGCGGGTCGACATGCAGATCGAGCTGAAGCGCATCCAGCGCGAGATCGGCATCACCACCATATTCGTCACGCATGACCAGGAAGAGGCGCTGACGATGAGCGACCGCATCGGCATATTGCGTGACGGCAGGCTGGTGCAGGAGGGGCCGCCCGAGGAGATCTACGACCGACCTCAGAGCGAGTTCGCCGCGATCTTCCTCGGCGATGCCAACATCTTTCGTGGCGACGCGACCGGCTCCGGGATCAAGCTGCCGGACGGCACGACGATCAAGGCTTCGACAGGCCCTTCAGTGTCGGCCGGCGCCAAGGCGAGCTGCGCCGTGCGGCCAGAGCGAATCCAGATTTCGACCGGCGCCGGGGTACCTGACGCGAGAGGCGCCAACGTTCTCAAGGGGAAGGTGTCCAAGCGCATCTTCGCCGGCAACAACAGCACCTATTTCGTCGACCGCGACGGCCAGACGTTGAAGGTGATCGTCCAGAACACCGGCGCCAAACGCCTGGCGGAAGGAGAACCCGTCGTGCTCAGCTGGTCGCCGGACAGCACGGTGCTGATCGCAGGGTAGCTCCGGACCCCTGTCAGGGGTTCCGGCCGCGCAGCCACTGCGATGCGCCGAATGAAGCCTCGCATCCTTTGCGACCGCTTCCTCGCGCTCTTTCTCCGCGGCACCCCCGGGCCGAACAAACTTGCCTGAGCGAACGCCAAGATTGGCACGATATTCTACCCTGCGCGGTTGACCGTGAACGTGTCCCTCACCCTATAATTCTACTAAATTTATAGAATAACTTCCTGCGCTGACGGACGCGTGAGGCGAAGAAAGGTGCATGCCGATGCCGAAAACCGAAGCCAATGCCATTCAGCTCGGAACGAAGGCTGCCGATTTCCTTTTGCCCGATGCCGAGGGCGTGCTGCACCGGCTCGCCGATTTCGATGCCAGCCCCGCCTTGCTCGTCGCCTTCATCTCCAACCGCTGCCCGTTCGTGCTGCTGATCCGCGAGCAGCTTGCCGCCTTCGCCAAGGATTATGCCTGCAAGGGGCTGCAGGTGGTGGCCATCAACGCCAACGACCATGTGGCGCATCCGGAAGAGACGCTCGCGCGCATCGGCGAGGAGGCGCGGACATTCGGCTATTCCTTTCCTTACCTCAAGGATGCCTCGCAGCAGACGGCGAAGGCCTACGGCGCCGCCTGCACTCCGGACTTCTTTCTGTTCGACGCCGACCGGCGGCTCGCCTATCACGGCCAGTTCGACGATGCGCGGCCCGGCAACGGCAAGCCGGTGACGGGAGCTGATCTGCGCGCCGCGGCCAACACGGTGCTCAAGGGCGGCAGACCCAGCGCAAGCCAGGTGCTTTCGATCGGCTGCAACATCAAATGGAGCGCGGGCAATGAGCCGGCGTGGTTCGCAAAAGCGGCGCACGCCGCCTAGCGCGCCGCGCCGCATATCTCGAACCGATCGCTGGGTCCCCATGCCGAAGCCGCAACGACACAATAACGAAAGCCTGCGGATCCATGCCGACGTGCTGGTGCTCGGCGGCGGCCCATCGGGGGCCTGGGCGGCCGTCGCGGCGGCCGAAAGCGGCGCGAAGGTTGTGCTGGCCGACAAGGGTTATCTTGGCACCAGCGGCGCCACCGCGCCGTCCAACACCGGAACGTGGTGCGTGCCACCGGGCGACAACAGGCACGCCGTTGTCGAGAGGCGCTGGCAACGCACCGGCGAACTCGCCGATCAGCGCTGGATGCTGCGCTGCGTGGACACGGCCTACCAGAACCTCCTCAGGCTTTCGGAATGGGGATATCCGTTCCCAAGCGAGGATGACGGACGGCTCTACATCGCCAATCTGCGCGGGCCCGACTACATGCGCTTCATGCGCCGGCGCGTGCTGATGGCCGGCGTCAGCGTGCTCGACCATCATCCGGCGCTGGAACTGCTTTCGGATGGCGATGCCGTCGTCGGCGCCGCCGGCTTTGCCAGGCAGGCCGGTCATGACTGGCGTGTCGACGCCGGCGCCGTGGTGCTGGCGACAGGCGGCTGTGCCTTTCGCGAGCGTATCCTCGGCGGGACAGGCTTGACCGGCGACGGCTACCTGATGGCGGCCGAAGCCGGCGCAAGCCTGTCCGGCATGGAGTTCACCGGCAAATATACGCTGGCGCCTTACGGTTCTTCGCTGAACAAGGGGTTGCCGTTCCGGTGGGCGTCCTTCCATCGCGAGGATGGCTCGCCGATCCTGGGGCCGACAGGCGAGCTTTTGCGCAACGGGATCGGCGACCGCGAGGAGGAAGTGGCCCGCGCGCTGATCGACGGCCCGGTCTATGCACGGCTGGACCAGGCCGAGCCGGCGCTGCAGGGCTGGCTTCGCCAGGGCCAGCCGAACTGCTTCGTGCCTTACGATCGCGCCGGCATCGATCCTTTCAGCGAGCTGTTTCGCGTCACCTTGCGCGCCGAAGGCACGGTGCGCGGCACCGGAGGCATCGACATCGTCTCGGACGATTGCGCCACGGGCGTGTCCGGCCTCTATGTCGCCGGCGACGCGGCCAGCCGGGAGATGATGACCGGCGCGGTCTCGGGCGGCGGCGCCGTCAATTCATCCTGGGCGCTGGCCAGCGGCTGGTGGGCCGGCAAGGGCGCGTCGACCCATGCTAGGCGCTGGACCGGCAAGGCCTTTCGCCGGGAGGCGCGGCCCCTGGGCCAGGCCGGACTGCGTCCGTCGGCATTGGCGCGCGCCGACATCGCGGCGGCCGAGGTCATCGAAGCGGTGCGCGGCGAGGTCACGCCCCTGGACGGGAATTTCTTCCGCACCGGCGAGCGTCTCGAAAAGAGCGCCGCGCGGCTGGAAAGTGTCTGGCGCGATGTGCGTTCCCATCTGCAAGGCGAGGGGGCGGACCGCCTCCGCAGCCGGGAGGCTGCGTCGATTGCCGCCGCAGGGCGCTGGTCGGTTGCGGCGGCACTGCACCGCGCCGAAAGCCGCGGCATGCACCGCCGTACAGATTTGCCAGGCAAGAACACGGCCCTCGCGCACCGGCTGGTCATTACCGGCGTCGATGATTTCCGCATCGCGGGCGCTCCCGAGCGGCTCAAAGAGCCGTCGTCATGGGGGCTGGCGTCATGATCGAGATCGTCTCGGCCACGCGCTGCGTCGAATGCGACATCTGCGTCAAGGTGTGCCCGACCAATGTGTTCGATGCGACGGAAAATGGTGCGCCCGTCATAGCCCGTCAGGAAGACTGCCAGACCTGCTTTCTGTGCGAAATCTACTGCCCGACGGATGCGCTTTACGTGGCCGAGTTCGCCGAAGGACCGACCGGCATCACCGAAGCGCAGGCCGAAGCGCGCCAGCTGTTCGGTTCATACGCCCGCGCGCTCGGCTGGAAGCGCGGCAAGGCCGGCGGCTCGGAATTCGACCCGACGCACCGCATCCGCGTGGCGCAGTGAACCGATCGGAGACAGGCATGGACCGCATCGTTGTCAGCGACATAAGCAAGACCTTCCAGCTAAAGCCGGGTCAGTTCGTCACCGTCGACGGCGAGGCGACCGATCGGGTGACAGTGCTCGACGGTGTCGACCTTTCCATCCGCAAGGGAGAATTCATCACTCTGGTCGGCCCGAGCGGTTCGGGCAAGTCGGTGCTGCTCGATATCATCGGAGGGCTGACGCAGGCGACCAGCGGCGGTGTCCAGCTCGATGGCAGGCGCATCACCAAGCCCGACCCGAAGACCGGCTACGTCTTCCAGCAATATGCGCTGTTTCCCTGGCGCACGGCGCTTGCCAACATCGAATATGCGCTGGAAGTGCGAGGCGTGGCCAAGGCCGAGCGCACGGCGACCGCGCGCCACCTGTTGTCGCTGTTTGGCCTTGCCGGTTTCGAGGATCGTTTCCCCAACCAGCTTTCCGGCGGCATGCAGCAGCGCGTGGCCATCGCGCGCGCTCTAGCCAGCAACCCGGAAGTCCTTCTGATGGACGAACCCTTCGCCGCGCTCGACCAGCAGACGCGCGAGCTGCTGCAAGGTGAGCTGCTCAGGATCTGGAGCAAGATCAAGACGACGGTGATCTTCGTTACCCACTCGATCGACGAGGCGATCTTCCTCGCCGACCGCGTGGTGGTGATGACGGCGCGGCCCGGCGCGGTCAAGGAGATCATCGAAATCCACCTGCCGCGCCCCCGCGATGGCGACATCCGCGCCAGCAGCGCCTTCAACGATTATCGCGCCCGCGTCTGGGACGTGCTGCGTGACGAGGTCAACAAGGCGCAGAAGGACTGGACGCTGTCGCCAGCCTTCAGCCATTGAGGAGTTAGACCCATGGCCTACCTGACCGAGAAGTCCGGCCCCGCCATCGGCTTTCGCGCTCTCGCCGGCAGCGGCGAGGGAGCGGTTCCGGCAAAAGCGCCGACAATCAAGGCCCGCGGCGCCGGCCGGAGCGCCTGGGTCCGGAGGAAGAACGCGCATTCCGGCACTTTCCTTTATGGCCTGCCGCTGCTCGGCCTGTTCTTCCTGCTGTGGGAGATCGCGCCACGGCTCGGCTGGCTGAACCGCATCTTCTTTCCGCCGCTCAGCGAGGTGATGGTCGCGTGGTGGGACCTGCTCGCTTCGGGCGTGCTGATCGGGCATATCGGCGTCAGCCTGCAGCGCGCGGCAATCGGTTTCGCGCTCGGCGTGGTGGTGGCTATTCCGCTCGGGCTTCTGATGGGGCGTTACACACTGTTCGAGAAGGTGTCCGACCTCCTGGTGCAGACCTTGCGCAACACCTCGCAGTTCGCGCTGCTGCCGGTGTTCATCCTTCTGCTCGGCATCGGCGAGGAATCGAAGGTGGCGATCACCTTCTACTCCTCGGTTTTCTTCCTGCTGGTCAACACGATCAGCGGCGTCAAGTCGGTAGACCCGCTGCTGATCAAGGCAGCGCGCTCGATGGGCACATCCGATTTCGACATGTTCCGGAAAGTCATTCTCCCGGCCGCCATACCCTCGATCGTCGCCGGCGCGCGACTCGCGGTGAAATCCTCGCTGTTCGCGGTCATCGGCGCTGAGATGCTGGCCGCCAAATCCGGTCTCGGCTTCCTGATCCAGAACTCGCAACTGATGATGGAAACGGCCGACATGTATGCCGGCATCCTGACGCTTACCGTCATCGGACTGACCGTCAACTATCTGCTCGTCTGGTTCGAGCGCTGGGCGACCGCCTGGAAAGGCCAGTCCGAAAACTCGCTCATTTAAGCCCCGCATTCATCCCGATAGAAAGGATTTTTCCATGTCCCGCATTCCATTCGACACATTTCGCCGACTGTTCCTGAAGGGTGCCGTTGCTGTCGCTGTCGGTCTCGGAGGCATTCCCGCCTTCGCGCAGGACAAGCCCGATGTCATCCGCATCGGCAGCACAGCGCCCGGGCACCTGAAATTCATCCTCGCCCAGCAGGACGGCTGGTGGGACAAGGAATTCGCCAAGGACGGCATCAAGGTCGAACTTGTGACCTTCAAAGGTGGTTCGGAAGCCACGACAGCCTTGGCCACCGGCGCGATCGAGTTCGCCTATACCGGCAACAATCCGGCGCTGCGTGTCGCGGCATCCGGCGCCGACGTCAAGCTGATCGGCCTGTCGAGCTACGTGAGGGCAGGCGGCTCCTACATCGTGGTCAAGACCGACTCCCCTCTCAAGACCCTGCAGGACCTCAAGGGCAAGAAGGTGGCCTATCTCACCGGCACGGTGCGGCATTCGAACTTCAGCAAGGCGCTGGACAGCGTCGGCCTGACCACCAACGACGTCGAAAGCCTCAACCTGCCCTTCGAGGCGTCGGGTCCGGCGCTGCTGCGTGGCGACATCGACGCCATTGTCGAGACCGATTCGACTGCGGCCAAACTGGTCGACACCGGTGAGGCCCGCATACTCTTCGACACCGGCACCCACCCGGAATGGAACGTGCCGAATGTCATTTCCGTCAACGGCGCTTTCGCGGCAAAGTATCCCGATCTGGTCAAGCGGCTGCTGAAAGTCGACATCGAGATCTCGCGCTGGGCCGATGCGCATCCCGACCAGACGATCAAGACCTTTGTCGATGCAACAAAGTCCTCGGAGAAGTCAGTCCGCAAGACCTATGCCGACGGCGTGTTCCCCCAGGATCCGAAGCTCACCGACGATGCGATCGCCGCCTTGAAAGGCGAGGAGAAATTCATGGCCGGCGCCGGGCTCCTGAAAGGCTCCATCGACTACGGCAAATGGGTCGACAAGAGCTTCGTCGACAATGCCGCCGCTGAAGTCGCGACCGTCCAGTAGCGACTGCCAGGCGATCTTTCGAGGCCGCGCCGGTTGGCGCGGCCTTTGTCATTCCGGTCCGAACTGGCGCGTGCTTGCCGGTCGCTGTCGTGATGGGAACTGATGGCGCGGGGCTTGGCTGAGGCCCGGACCATCGCGTTATATCCAGTCCTCGACGGGAGGAATGGATGGCGAGCATGGGTTTCGAACCGGATGTGAAAGTCCGGGTCAAGGACTACCGGATCGGCTGCATCGGCGCCGGCATGATCATGGCCGAATGCCATCTTGCCGCCTATCACGAGGCCGGCTTTCCGGTGGTGGCGATCGCTTCCCGGACCAAGGCTAATGCGCAGAAGGTCGCCGACCGCTGGAATATCCCGACCGTCCACGACACGCCCGAGCAGTTGATCGAGGACGGCAGCGTCGAGATCGTCGACCTTGCTTTCCCGCCGGACCAGCAGCCTGCGCTGATCCGTCACGCGCTCAAGCAGCCGCATATCAAGGCGATCCTGGCGCAGAAGCCGCTGGCGCTCTCGGTCGAGGAAGCCGTGAAGCTGCGTGACGAAGCGGCGGCCTCCGGAAAGATGCTCTCGGTCAACCAGAATATGCGCTACGACCAGTCCATGCGCGTCTTGAAGCAGATCATGGACAGCGGCGCGCTGGGCGAGATCGTCTTTGCTGAGATCGACATGCATGCGATCCCGCACTGGCAGACGTTCCTGGCCGGTTACGACCGGCTGACGCTCGCCAATATGAGCGTGCATCATCTCGACGTGTTGCGCTTCCTGTTCGGCGATCCCGACGACATCACCACGCTGACGCGCAAGGACCCGCGCACGAAATTCGACCATTCCGATGGCATCACTGTATCGACGCTGCGCTTTCCTTCCGGCGTGCTCGCGGTGTCGCTGGAGGATGTCTGGTCCGGTCCGCGCCAGGAAGGCTACGACGACGACCAGCACATCGCCTGGCGCGTCGACGGCACGAAGGGTGTCGCCAAGGGCACGATCGGCTGGCCGAAGGGCGTCGCCTCGACGCTGACCTACGCCTCGACCGAGACAACGGGCGGGAAATGGGTCAGCCCAAGCTGGGAGACGATGTGGTTTCCGCACGCCTTCGTCGGCGTGATGGAGCAGCTGCAATATGCGTTGAAGACCGGCGCGCCGCCGGCGCTGTCGGTCGCCGACAACGTCAAGACGATGGCGCTGGTGGAGGCCGGCTACCGGTCCATGGCCGAAGGCCGCACGATCAGGCTGTCCGAAATCCCGACAAACTGAATCGACTGAATCGCTTACCCGGAGGACTTCACCTCATGATGCAGGCAGGTATCTTCACAGGCTATTTCCCCTATGAGCTGGAAGAATCGGCCAGGCGCATCCGCGCGCTCGGGTTCAACACCGTGCAGCTCGACCTGCATTTCAAGGATATCGACCTGTCGGCCGGGCAGATCACTAAGGACAAGGCAAGGAAGGTGCGCGATACGTTCCGCGACCATGACCTGCCGGTCTGCTGTGTGTCCGGCTACACGAACATCATCCATCCGGACAAGGCGGAGCGGGAGAAGCGGCTCGCCTACCTGAAGGAAATCATCCGCAACGCGCGCCAATTCGGCAGTCCTTACGTGATCTCGGAGACGGGCACCTACAACACCGAATCCGACTGGGTTCATGACCCGAGGAACAAGACCGAGGAAGGGTTCGAGGAATGCCGCAAGGTGATCTCCGATCTTGCCCAGACCGCCTATGACCACGGTGCGGTGTTCCTACTCGAGACCTATGTCAACAATGTCGTCGGCTCGGTCGAGGAGACGGTCAGGATGTTCGCGCAGGTCGACCATCCGGGCCTCGGCCTGCTGATGGATCCGACCAATTATTTCGAGGCGCACAATATCGACCGCATGGACCAGGTGCTGAACCAGGTGTTCGACACGCTGACCGACAAGATCAGGATCGCGCATGCCAAGGACGTGAAGCGCTCCGGCAGCGACAAGACGGAAAAGCATGCCGATATCGGTGACGCGGACGCGCATGAGGGGCTGACCTTCCGCGGCGTCGGCGAGATCGAATTGCCGGCGCCGGGGCTCGGCGCGCTGAACTACGATCTCTATCTCAAGCGGCTCAGCGAGAAACATCCGAACATCCCGGTGATCATCGAGCATCTATCCGAGGACGACGTGCCGCGCGCGAAGAAATTCCTCGACGGCAAATTCCGCGCCAACGGGCTTTGATTGCGAGGGGGGACTATGACGACGGCCGCCAGCACCAAGCGTGATTACAGTCTGGTCGGCGAAAGCACGCGCCGGGCAATCGAGACCGGGCTTGCTTCGGCCGAGTGGTATCATACCGATGTGCCGCGCAAGGCGATGAAGGCGCTTATGCAGCGCTCGGACGGGCCGGCGATCCGCGACACCATCATCTGGATCGTGCTGATCCTGGGCTCGGCAGAAGGCATCGTCTGGTTCTGGGGCACGTGGTGGGTGGTGCCGTTCCTGTTCGTCTATGGCGTGCTCTACGGCTCGTCGAGCGACTCGCGCTGGCACGAATGCGGCCACGGCACCGCGTTCCGCACGCGCTGGATGAACGATGTGGTCTACCACGTCGCCTCGTTCATGCTGATGCGCAATCCGGTGCAGTGGCGCTGGAGCCATGCGCGCCATCAC
The DNA here is from genome assembly GCA_003963455.1 of Hyphomicrobiales bacterium. Taxonomy (GTDB): domain Bacteria; phylum Pseudomonadota; class Alphaproteobacteria; order Rhizobiales; family Rhizobiaceae; genus Mesorhizobium. The sequence goes on along the minus strand of RXJA01000491.1, from coordinate 6,652 downwards.
ACCGACACCATCATCGTCGGCCGCGACGCCGAGATCGCGGTGATGCGGCCGCCGGACCTGTTGAAGGCGGGGCTGGCTTTCACCGGCATCCTCGATTTTCGCTATTCGCTGCCGACGTTGGTGCGACAGGCTTTCGGCAGATTGTCGGACGACGAGAAGAGCTACATTCCCGAGCTGGAGCAGCACAAAGCGGTGATCGCGGCGCGCTGGCACATGGTCGCGTATGCCGCGACGATCGCTGTCGCGATCGCGCTTCGGTCATGGATACCGCTGGTTCTGGTCGGCCTGCCGCGCCTCTACGGCACCTGGCACATGGTGCTGACCGGCCTGCTGCAGCATATCGGTCTCGCCGACAACGTCACCGACCATCGGCTCAACACCCGCACCGTCTACATGAACCCGATCAGCCGGTTCATCTACTGGAACATGAATTACCATGTGGAGCATCACATGTTCCCGATGGTGCCTTACCATGCGCTGCCGAAGCTGCATGAATTGATCAAGCACGACCTGCCGGAGCCGAACCCGTCGATGTGGCATGCCTATCGTGAGGTCTGGCCGGTGCTGTTGAGACAGCTCCGGTATGAGGATTACTATCTCAAGCGCGAATTGCCGTCGACGGCGCGACCCTATCGGGGCGAATTCCACGAAGCCGATATGTCGGCCGCGGCCGAATAACCGAACGCCTGCAAGCAAGGATATCCGATGAGCCGAAAGAGACCGACCGTTGCCGATCTGCGTGCAATGAAGGGCAAGCGGCAACTGACCATGCTGCGCGTGCTGACGCTGGAAGAGGCGGAGGCCGCCGAAAGGGCAGGGGTGGATATCGTCTCGGTGCCGCCGGAACTGGTGCTCAATCCGCAATATCGCGATGCCGCGCCCAGCCTCTTCACCATGCCCGGCGAGAACTTCTTCGAGATCGGCACGGCCGATGATTTCCTGCGCTGGTCGTTCCGGCTCTACAAGGCCGGCGCCGACGCCGTCTATTGCAGTGCCGGCTATGCCACGATCAAGCGCATGGCCGACGATGCCATTCCGGTGATCGGTCATGTCGGCCTGATCCCCTCGCGCGCGACCTGGACCGGCGGCTTCAAGGCGGTCGGCAAGACCGCGGACACCGCCATGCAGGTGTTCGAGGCGGTCAAGCAACTGGAGGCCGCCGGCGCCATCGGAGCCGAGATCGAGGTGGTGCCGGTGGAAGTCGCGAAAGCGATCTCCGAGCGCACCTCGCTGATCATGCTGTCGATGGGCGCCGGCACGGGCTGCGACGCCCAATATTTGTTCGCCGAGGATATTCTCGGCACCAATCGCGGCCACATGCCGCGTCATTCAAAGGTCTATCGCAATTTCGCCGTCGAATATGACCGGCTGCAACAGGAGCGCATCGCGGCGTTTTCCGAATATGTCGCCGACGTCAACAGCGGCGCCTATCCGGAAGACAGGCATATCGTGCATATGGACCCGGATGAGCTCACCCTCTTCATGAAGAACGTGGGCGCAAAGGGCTGATCCAAGAGTCGAAAGCTTCAGCCTGCAGCCGGTGGACCTTGCCAGATTCCGCTGGCGAGCGCGGCGTAGAGCGCCTCGGAATCAATGCCGAGCGGCCTGTCTTCCCTCAGCGTCGCCACGTGCGCGCGTACGGCCGCGTGGATTGCGCCCGTGGCCGGTGCCAGAGTCATGCCCTCGCGCAAGTCGACGGCCTGGGCCGCGGCCATCAGCTCGAACGCGATCAGCCGCCGCCACAGCACGATCATCTGCGCGCATTTGGCGACGGCGAGGGGCGTTTGCGTGGCGTGGTCCTCGACGCCCTCGGACACAGGCAGGAAATCGAGCATTACCGGATTGGCCTTGTGGCGGATCGCAGCCAGGATCGCCGTCACCGTCTTCTGCAGCGGGACGAAGCCGGCGGAAGCCCCGCCGACCGGCGACAGATATTTCGGCAGGCCGTGGCGGGTCGAGCCGGTGAGCTGGATGAAGCGAGCGGCCGAAGCCGCCGCGCATTGCGCGATAGCCAGGCCAAGCGTCTCGAAGGCGAGCGAAAGCGAAGCTGTGTGGAAATTGCCGGTCGACATGACCAGCTCATCCTCGGCAAGCACCAGCGGATTGTCGGCGGCGGCATTGAGCTCGATCTCGACTGCCAGCCGTGCATGGTCGATCGCCTGGATCAGGACGCCGTGGATCGAGGGCATGCAGCGGATCGACAGCGGGTCTTGGATCGTGGTCGGCGCCGGCGCTTCATCGCGCGCCAGCAAGTCGCGCAGCGCCTTCGCCGCAAGCTGCTGGCAGGCGCCCGGACGCGCCTGATGCTGGCGCGGATCGAGGATGGTGCGGTTGGCGCCGATGCCTTCCATCGTCAGCGCGCCGGCCTGCTGCTGTTGGTCGAGCGCGGACAGCGCATCGGTCAGCGCCAGCGCTCCGGTCCCGGTGGAAACCGCCGAGGCGTTGATGAGGGAGAGACCATCCTTCGGCGAGAGAGCGACGGGCGCAAGCCGCGCCATCATCAGCGCCTTGGCCGCAGGCATGCGGCGGCCCTGATATTCCGCTTCGCCTTCGCCGATGAGCACGCGGGCAATCGCCGTCATCAGCAGAAGATCGCCGGCGCCGATCGAGCCGAGCGACGGCATCACCGGATGCACTCCGGCATTGAGCGCCTCAAGCAGCGCCGTAAACACACGCGCTGACAGGCCCGAACCACCGGAAGCGAGCATTGCAATGCGGGCGAACATCGCCGCCCGCACCGCCGGCACAGGCAGGGCCTCGCCGACGGCGGCGCTGCGGCCTTCGATCAGCTGGCGCTGGAAGGCGCTCGCGTCGCCTTCGACGGCGGTGACGAGATTGGCGCCGAGCCCGGTGTTCAGCCCGTAGATCTGCTGGCCGCCGGCCGCGGCGGCATCGAGGACATGGCGCGCCTTGGTGAGCTTTTCGAGGACAGCAGGCGTGACCTCGACCTTGCAGGCATTGCGCGCGGCGGCAACCACATCCTCGATGCTGACGCCGGCGCCGGTGAGAACCAGGGGGGTCATGCGAAACGCAGCCTCTGGCCGATGCCGTTTTCACCGGCCTTGGCGAGCATGGCCTTGCCGAGCGCGATGTCGGAGAGCGAGAGGCCGCGATGCCAGAACAGGATCGTCTCGCCGTCGCTTTGGCGGCCTGACTTGAGGCCGGCGGCGATCTGGCCGAGCTCGGCATGCAGCGTCGCCTCGCTCAAACGTCCCGTCTCGACATGGGCGCGCAGCGAGCCGAACTTGCCGCCCTTGCACTGCCCCCAGTCGTCGACGACGATCTTCTGCATGATGTCGGTGAGCGACAGTTCGACCGCGCTCATCGTGCCGTAAGGCACCACCAGCGCGCCACGCTTGATCCATTCGGTCTTGAGCAGCGGTTGCGGTTCCGGCAGCCGCGAGGCCTCGACGACGATGTCAGCGCCTTCCACACAGCTTTTCCAGTCGCTCACGGCCGCGACAGGCTTGCCGAGGTCGGCGGCGAGCTTCGCGGCAAAGCCATCGCGGCTTTCGGGCCGACGCGAATGGACGCGGATCTCGTCGAAGTCGAAGAGATGGTCGAGCAGGCGCACATTCCAGTAGGCGGTGCCGCGCGCGCCGATATGGCCGAGCACCTTCGAATTCTTGCGCGCCAGATGCTTCGCGCCGATGGCGGTGACGGCGCCGGTGCGCATGTCGGTGATGACGGTGGCGTCGAGGATGGCGCGCGGCGTACCGGTGCGCGGATCGAAGAGGTTGAGGATGCCGAACTCGGACGGCAGGCCGTGCATGTAATTGTCGACATAGTCGCCGACGATCTTCACGCCGGCCGCGTCGAGCGGCGCCACATAGCCGCGCAGGACGTTGAAGTGGCCGTGGAAGGACGGGTCCGGCTCGAGATGGACACGCGGCTCGATAACGGTCTGGCCGTTGCCCTGCGCGACGAGTCCGGCTTCGACGGCGCCGATGACCTCGGCGTCTGTCATGGCAAGCGCCTCGATGTCGAGAGCATTGAGGTAGTCGATATAGATAGGCTTCATGCGTTTTCCTCGGCCCCCCGGGCCCATCCATAACAGGCGAAACGGGGACACGGAAGTTTGTTGGATAAGCTCTGGACTGGGCCGGGCTTATGCTGTTCAACCAGCGCGTCATGACCAGCATTCCCGACAACGCAGCCGTGTCCCCGTCCGCAGATTCCGCGCTTCAGGCGCGTCGTGTCGCGCTGATCGTCGCGGTCGCCTTCTTCATGCAGCTGCTCGATTCGACGATCATCTCGACCTCGCTGCCGCAGATGGGTGAGTCCTTCGGCGTGCCGGCAGTGGCGATGAGCATCGGCATCACCGCCTATATGCTGACCATGGCGGTGTTCGTGCCGTTGTCGGCCTGGCTTGCCGACCGGTTCGGCGCGCGCAACATTTTCCTCGTCGCGATCGCGCTGTTCACGCTGGCATCGGTCGCCTGCGGCTTTTCGCAGAGCCTGACTGAGTTCGTCGCCGCTCGCATCGTGCAGGGCCTGGGCAGCGCGCTGATGACGCCGGTCGGCCGCATCCTGGTGTTGCGCAACGCCGCGAAGTCCGAATTGATAGCCGCGACGGCACTGATTACCTGGCCAGCGCTGTTCGCGCCGGTGGTCGGGCCGGTGCTTGGCGGCTTCATCACCACCTATCTCTCCTGGCACTGGAATTTCTTCATCAACGCGCCGTTGGGGCTGGCCGGACTTTCGCTGGTCGCCCGCTTCGTGCCGGGCGATCGCGATTCCGAGGCCAAGCCATTCGATTGGCCGGGTTTTTTCCTCACCTCGCTCGGGCTTGCGGTGATGCTTTACGGCCTCGAGCGCCTGGCGCATACCGAGGACGGCTTGCTGCCGACAATCGGCTCCATCGGCATTGGCATCGTGATCGGCTGGTTCGCCGTTCGCCACTTGTCGCAGGCCCGACATCCGCTGCTCGACCTTTCGGCCTTCAAGATACTGACCTTCGCGATCTCGACGCTCGCCGCTGGCACGGTCTTCCGTGTCGCGATCAATGCCACGCCCTTCCTGCTGCCGCTGCTGTTTCAGGTCGGCTTCGGCCTGCGTCCGGTCGATGCCGGCCTGCTGGTGCTGGCCTATTTCCTCGGCAATCTCGGCATCAAGACCGTGACGACACCGACGCTCAGGCGCTTCGGCTTCCGCACTGTGATGGTGGTGAACGGGGCGATCGCATCGGTGGCGATCATGGCTTGCGGCGCAATCTCGCCGCAGACGCCGCAGGTGCTGGTGGTGGCGCTGATGCTGGTGGCCGGTCTCACGCGCTCGATGCAGTTCACCGCGCTGAATACGCTGGCCTTCGCCGATATCGGCGCGCCGCAGCGAAGCTCGGCAGCGACGCTCTCCAGCATGCTGCAGCAGATCTCGATGCTGTTCGGCGTAGCGATCGCGGCGGCGATCCTCAACCTGTCGCAGCTCGTCAGGGGCGAAGCCGCGCCTGACCTTGTCGACTTCAGAATCACCTTTGTCACGATCGGCCTGCTCGGTCTCGCCGCGGCGATGCGCTTCCTGGTGCTGCCGGCCAATGCCGGGGCCGAGGTTTCGGGCCATTCGACGAACAATTGAGGTCGCGCCGGGCGCATTTTGCGGACTTTAATTGCGTCGGCTCCGCTACCTTCGAACGGCCTCTTCCGCCAGCCACGCGATCGGGGCAACGAACCGGCAAAAAGCCCAAGAGTTTCCGTCTATTGCGCCAGTTACGGCAATCGATGCGTCCACTCGGAAAATAGTCGGAGAGGCGCGGTCGTTGAACGCGGATTCATTTGACGAGCCGCTGTTGAGCCGATTAGCTTTCGTGCGGGATGCAGGCCCGGCCAAGGCCTGTCCGTCGGGGCGAAAGACGTAAGCGATGAATGCGATCGGCCGGCCGAACTGGAGGCGCCTCAATCAGGAAGGCATCGTCTTTGCCATCGCCATCCTGCTGTTTGCCGCCGCGGCCATCGGGCTGCCCGGGTTCCTGACCGCCGACAATCTCGTCGCCATTGTCCGCTCGGTGTCGGTGCTGGGCATCCTGGCGCTCGGCATGGCGGTGGTCATCATCGGCCGCGGCATCGATCTTTCGGCGGTGGCGATCATGGCGATGTCGGTTGCCTGGTACTTGCAGTTGCTCAACACCGGCACAGCGGATGGGCTAGCCTTCATCTATGTGCTCGCCGGTGTTCTCGCCATCGGCCTGCTCAACGGCTTTCTGGTCGCCTATGCCGACGTGCCGGCGATCTTCGTCACTCTAGCCACCGGCTCCTTCGTCTTCGGCTATGTGCGTTCGCAACTGATCACGCAGGATGCCGTTCCGGTGCCGCAGGGCCATTGGGTGGAACTGCTGGGCGGTGTCCGCTTCCTCGACATCCCCGTCGAGGTCTTCGTCTTCGCCGGACTGGCGTTCCTGGTCTTCCTGTTCCTGCGCTACACCAAATGGGGCCGCTTCATCTATTTCGCCGGCGACAACCCGGTCGCGGCGCGCAACATCGGCATTCCGGTGCGCCCGATGCTGGTGCTGCGCTACGCGCTTTCGGCGGTGGTTGCGCTGATCGCCGGCCTGCTCACGGCGGCCAGCCTGCATTCGATTAACACGCGCGTCGTCAATTCGACGCTGCTCTACGACATCGTGTTGGTTGCGGTGATCGGCGGCATCGGGCTGTCGGGC
>RXJA01000314.1 GCA_003963455.1 Hyphomicrobiales bacterium | reverse complement strand
AATTCGACATGCCGCCGGGCGGCCTGAACATCCGCCACGAGATCGACATGCTCGGCCAGGAAGAGCGGCTGCATGAATACAAGCGCGCCGCCGCTTCCGCCTTCATCCAGGCCAACGGACTGAACCGGATCGTCTATTCCGGCGGCCGCAAGCCGAAGCTTGGCGTCATCACCATCGGCAAGAGCTATCTCGACGTCCGCCAGGCGCTCGAGGATATCGGCATCGATGAACAGGCGGCGAACCGCATCGGCATCCGCCTGTTCAAGGTCGGCTGCCCCTGGCCGCTCGATTATCAGCATATCGCCGAATTCGCCCGCGGCCTCGACACCATCGTCGTCGTGGAGGAAAAGCGCTCGCTGATCGAGGTGCAGTTGCGCGAGAACCTCTACGGCTCCGCCATCCAGCCGGCCATCGTCGGCAAGAAGGACGAGCGCGGCGACTGGCTGTTTCCGGCCAAAGGCGCGCTCGACCCCAACGAGATCGCGATCGCGCTCGGCGAGCGGATACTGCGCACCATCGGCCCTTCGGAGGAGATCGCGGCGCGGGTGGCGAAGCTGCGCCAGTTCCAGGCGATGCTCGCCGACACCGTCGATATCGGCTCGCGCACGCCTTTCTTCTGCTCGGGCTGCCCGCACAATTCGTCCACCAAGGTGCCGGACGGCTCGCTGGCCGCGGCAGGCATCGGCTGCCATTTCATGGCGCTTTGGATGGACAGGAACACGGTCGGTTTCACGGCGATGGGCGGCGAGGGGGCGCAATGGGTCGGCCAGGCGCCGTTCTCCAAGCGCGACCACATCTTCCAGAATCTCGGCGACGGCACCTACAACCATTCAGGCGCGCTGGCGATCCGCTTCGCGCTGTCCTCCGGCGCCAACATCACCTACAAGATCCTCTACAACGATGCCGTGGCGATGACCGGCGGCCAGCCGCATGAGGGCGGCCTCACGGTCGACATGATCGCGAGACAAGTGCGCGCCGAGGGCGTCGACCGCATCGCCGTCGTCACCGACGAGCCGGATAAATATGCCGGCAAGGCCGATTTCCCCGCAAATATAACCATCCATCACCGCGACGACCTCGACCTCGTCCAGCGCGAGCTGCGCGACGTGAAGGGCGTTTCGGTGCTGCTTTACGACCAGACCTGCGCCGCAGAAAAGCGTCGGCGCCGCAAGCGCGGCACCTTCCCCGATCCGGACAAACGCGTCTTCATCAACGAACTGGTCTGCGAAGGCTGCGGCGATTGCGGCGTGCAGTCGAATTGCGTCTCCATCCAGCCGGTCGAGACCGAATTCGGCCGCAAGCGCCGGATCGACCAGTCGAGTTGCAACAAGGATTTTTCCTGCCTCAACGGTTTCTGCCCGTCCTTCGTCACCGTCCATGGCGGCAAAATCCGCAAGGCCGAAGGCATCGCCGGCAGGGCCGATCCGTTGGATGGCGTCCCCGCCCCGACTGAATTCACGATGGGCAATCAGGGCTGGGCGGCGATCATCGACGGTGTCGGCGGCACCGGTGTCGTCACCGTCGGCGCGGTGCTCGGCATGGCGGCGCATCTGGAAGGCAAGGGCTGCGGCATGATCGACATGGCCGGCCTTGCCCAGAAAGGCGGCTCGGTCTTCACCCATGTCCGCATCGCGCCCACGCCCGAGGACATCCACGCCATTCGCGTTTCGGCCGGCAAGGCCGACCTCGTGCTCGGCTGCGATCTCGTCGTCTCCGGCGCCAAGAAGGTGCTGGGCGCGGTGCGCGAGGGCCACACGATCTTCCTCGCCAATACCGCCGAGATCATGCCCGGCGAATTCACCCGTTCGGCCGACTTCTCGCTGCCGGTCGAGCGGCTGAAGAAGGCGATCCGGGCGGCGGCCGGCGACGACAAGTCCCACTTCTTCGACGCCACCCGCACGGCGACCGCCCTGTTCGGCAATTCGCTCGGCGCCAACATGTTCATGCTTGGCTTCGCCTTCCAGCATGGCGGGCTGCCGCTTTCGGCCGAAGCCGTTGAAAAGGCGATAGAATTGAACGGCGAAGCGGTGGCGATGAATATCGCCGCTTTCCGCTGGGGGCGTCGCGCCGCGCATCAGCCCGATTTCGTGCGTGGCCTGGTCGCCCAGACGGGCAAGCCGGCGTCAAAACCCGCCGAGACGCTGGACGACGTCATTGCCCGCCGCGTCGCTTTCCTCACCGCCTACCAGAACGCCGCCTACGCTAGGCGCTACGCCGACCGCGTGGCGACGCTGCGCGCCACCGAAACCAAGGCGGTGCCTGGCTCGACCGAGGTGACAGAGGCCGCCGCCAGGAATCTCTTCAAGCTGATGGCGATCAAGGATGAGTATGAGGTGGCGCGGCTCTACACCGACGGCACTTTCGCCGCCGATCTCGCCAAGCAGTTCCAAAGCTACGAGAAGCTCGAGTTCCATCTCGCGCCGCCGATCCTCGGCCGGCGCGGCAATGACGGCAAGCCGAGGAAATCGAGCTTCGGCCCGTGGATGATGAAGGGCTTCCGGCTGCTGGCGGCGATGAGGGGCCTGCGCGGAACCGCGTTCGATCTTTTCGGCTACACGGCCGAACGGCGCATGGAGCGGCAGCTGCTGAGAGAGTACGAAGCCGATCTCGACCTCATCGCCGGCGCCCTGGCGCCGGGCCGGGTGGAGGCCGCGACGGCCCTTGCCTCGGTGCCGGCCCTCATCCGTGGCTATGGCCATGTCCGGCAGGCCGGCGCCGCGAAAGCGGCAGGCGAGCGCTCGCGGTTGATCGAGCGTTTGAACCAAGCCCCGGCGGAGCCATCGCTTCGGGCGGCGGAGTGACCGCGCCGGCGCGTTGATGGCGCGCCAATCCCCTTGAATTTCCCGATCCGTCCCGCTTGCCGCAACCCTCCGCAACCGGGATTGGGTGTCGTTCTAAGCCTTTCTTAAGGCGGCTGTGGCATGACAAGGCGTAGTGTTGGGCCAACGGCATGGGTAGAACAAAGACCGAGAACATCCCGGCGGATGTTTATATCCAGTTTGTGCGGTCGTTG
>RXJA01000493.1 GCA_003963455.1 Hyphomicrobiales bacterium | reverse complement strand
CTGGCCCTCGACATAGGTCGGGTGCACCGCCTTGCCGGCATCCTGCACCACCGTGTAGCGGATCACCCTGGTCGAGCCGGTCTCGGGGTCCACCTCGATGTCGCAGATATGGGTGGCGAAGGACACGCCCGCGCCATCGGCCACCAGCTCGCTATGGCCGGCGATCGGCCCGCCGGTGGTGCCGGACTTCGCCGCGATCTCCTTCAGCGACAGCGGCGAGAGGTTGCCGTATTTCTCGCCCTTGGCGATGGCGTGGCCCTTTTCCCAGGCAACGTCGTCCACGGGCACGTCCCACATCTGCGCGGCGCGCTCGCGCAGCACCTTGATCGCGTTGCGCGCGGCCGAGATCGTCGCCATCGAGGAGGAGAAGGTGCCGCGGCTGCCGTCGGTCATGTCGTTGTAGCCGAGCGAGGAGGTGTCGGCCACGATCGCCTTGACATGGCTGTAGTCGATGCCGAGCTCCTCCGCCGCCACCAGCGACAGCGAGGCGCGGGAACCGCCGACATCCACGGTGCCCACGGCCAGCGAAACCGAGCCGTCCATGCCGATGTTGAGGTCGGTGCAGGTCTGGCCGCCGAAGTTGAACCAGAAGCCGCAGGCCATGCCGCGCCCCTGGTTGGTGCCCAGCGGCGCCTTCATGTGCGGGTGGTTCTTCACAGCCTCCAGCGTCGGGCCGATACCGATCGGGCCGTAGACCGGGCCGTAGGAGGCGCGGGTGCCTTCCTGCGCGGCGTTCTTGATGCGCAGGTCCACCGCGTCCATGCCGAGCTCGTGGGCGAGCTCGTCGATCGCGCTTTCCACCGCGAAGGCCGCCATCGGCGCCGACGGCGCGCGATAGGCCGCCGTCTTCGGCCGGTTGACCAGCACTTCGAAGCCCACGGTCTTGACGTTTTCGAGCTTGTAGCAGGCGAACGCCGTCATCGCGCCGATCTCGGCCCAGGAGCCGGCATAGGGGCCGCAGCTATAGCGCAGCGTCGCTTCGGCGGCGGTGATGGTGCCGTCCTTTTTCGCGCCGATCTTGACGTCGATCGAGGTGGCGCTGGTCGGGCCCGAAGCGCGAAAAACCTCGTCGCGGGTCATCACCAGCTTCACCGGGCGGCCGGCCTTGCGGGACAGCGCCAGCGCCACCGGCTCGGCCCAGACATGGGTCTTGCCGCCGAAGCCGCCGCCGATCTCGGAGGAGGTGACGCGCAGCTTGGAGGCTTCCATGCCGAGCAGCTGGGCGCAATGCTGGCGGTAGACGAAATGGCCCTGCGTGCAGACCCACAGCTCCGCCGTGCCGTCGGACGAGACGCTCGCCACGCAGGCATGCGGCTCGATATAGCCCTGGTGCGTCTGCTCGGTCTTGTAGGAGCGTTCCACCACGAAATCGGCCTCGGCGAAGCCCTTATGGACATCGCCATGGCCGAACTGCGTGCGCTTGGTGATGTTGGAGGGCTTTACCGGCTTTTCCTCCAGCCCCTCGGTGAAGATCTGGTCGTTGATCAGCGGCGCGTGGTGCTGCGTCGCCTCGTCCACGTCGGTGACATGCGGCAGCACCTCATATTCGACCTCGATCAGCTTCAGCGCCTGCCTGGCGGTGCGGGCGTCGACCGCCGCGACCGCGGCCACCGCGTGGCCGTCATAGAGCGCCTTCTTGCGCGCCATGCAATTGTCGAGAATGTCGTACATGGCTGCATCGCCGTCGGTGAGGTCGGGCAGGTCCCTGGCCGTGATCACCGCCTTCACGCCGTTCAGCTTTTCGGCCTTCGAGGTGTCGATCTTCCTGATCACCGCATGCGCGTGCGGGCTGCGCAGGATGCGGCCGAACAACTGGCCGGCCATGTTGAAGTCGGCGCCGTAGCGGGCGCGGCCCGTCACCTTATCGACGCCGTCGGGGCGGATGGGGCGGGTGCCGACGGAAGAGAATTTTCGGCCTGAAAAGCGCGGATCGAAATTCATGGCTTACGCTCCCTTCATCACATTGGCCGCGTCCTGGACGGCGCGCACGATCTTGTCATAGCCGGTGCAGCGGCACAGGTTCCCCGCCAGCCCGAAGCGGATTTCCTCCTCGGTGGGCGAGGGGTTCTTGGCCAGAAGGTCCTTGGCCGCGATCAGGAAGCCCGGCGTGCAGATGCCGCATTGCAGTGCCGCATGCTCCAGGAACTTCTGCTGCAGCGGGTGCAACTGGTCGCCATGCGCCATGCCCTCGATGGTCTCGATCTTGCGGCCTTCCGCTTCCGCGCCCAGCACCAGGCAGGAGCAGACCAGCCGGTTGTCGACAATGACGCTGCAGGCGCCGCAGTCGCCGGTGCCGCAGCCTTCCTTGGCGCCGGTCAGGCCCAGCCGGTCGCGCAGCACGTCCAGCAGCGTCTCGTCGGGCTGGCACAGATATTCGATATTGTCGCCGTTGATCGTCGTTGAAACCGCAATGCCAGCCATTATTTGCCTCCCGCGCGCTTGTAGGCGATTGCCGCGACTCGTCTCGCCAGCACGCCCGCGACCTTGCGTCTGAATTCGATTGTGCCGCGCTTGTCGTCGATCGGCCGGCAGGCGCCGGAACAGATCTTCGCCAGCCGCTCGAGCGTCGCTTCGTCGAGCTTCGAGCCGATCAGGACTTCCGCCGCTTCCTCGACCAGAAGCACGGTCGGCGCGGCCGCGCCCAGCGCCACGCGCGCGGTCTTGATCGCGCCGTGGTCGTCCAGCGTCAGGTTCACGCCGGCGCTCACCACTGCGATGTCCATCTCGGTGCGCGGAATGAAGCGCAGATAGGCGTCGCCCGCATGGGCGGGGCGCTTGTCGAGCAGGATCGCCTCGATGATCTCGCCCTTGGCCAAAGAGGTGCGTCCGGGTCCGGTCGGCACGCTTTCCACGGCGATGGTGCGCTTGCCCGAGGGCCCGGCGACCACGGCCCTGGCGCCGGCGGCCACCAGCGCCGGCACGCTGTCGGCGGCGGGCGAGGCGTTGCACAGATTGCCGGTGATGGTGCAGCGGCCCTGCACCTGCTTGGAGCCGATCAGGTTCG
>RXJA01000372.1 GCA_003963455.1 Hyphomicrobiales bacterium | reverse complement strand
AGCCGGGCAAGCCCTTCTCCAGCTCCGATATCGACGACGCCGTGAAGGCGCTGTTCGGCACCGGGCTGTTCTCGGACGTTCAGATCAACCAGGTCGGTTCGACCCTGGTGGTCAAGGTTTCCGAATACAAGGTCGTCAACCAGGTCCTTTTCCAGGGCAACAAGAAGCTGAAGGACAACGCGCTCCAGGCTGCTGTCCAGCTGAAGCCGCGCGCGACCTTCTCGCAGCAGGCGCTCGATGCCGATGTCGAGGCGGTGAAGGCCGCCTACAAGCGCATCGGCCGTGACGACGCCGCCGTGACAACGCAGATCATGGATCTCGGCGACAACCGTGTGAACGTTGTCTTCAACATCAACGAAGGCGGCCGCACCCAGATTGCGGCGATCAATTTCGTCGGCAACCACGCTTATTCCAGCCGCCGCCTGTCTGACGTCATCAACACCAAGCGCTCGTCCTGGCTGTCCTTCGTGCTGCGCGACGACGTCTATGACGAGGACAAGCTGCGCGCCGACCAGGAGCTGCTGCGACGCTTCTACTACAATCACGGCTACGCCGACTTCCAGGTCGTGTCCGCTGTGGGCGAGCTTGACGACGCCACCAACAAATACACCGTCACCATCACCGTGCAGGAAGGCGACCGCTACACGTTCGGCGACGTCAGCGTGGAAAGCACCATCGCCGAAGTCGACTCGAAGTCGCTGGAATCGGTGGTCGAGACCCATAAGGGCGATGTCTATAACGCCAAGGACGTAGAGGATTCGATCGTCGCCCTGACCGAGAAGGTCGCGGGTTCGGGCTATGCCTTCGCCCAGGTGACGCCGCGCGGCGACCGCAATTTCGAGAATCATACCATTTCGGTCGTCTACACCATCGACCAGGGCACCAAGGCCTATGTCGAGCGTATCGAAATCCGCGGCAACGACCGCACGCGCGACTATGTCATCCGTCGCGAGTTCGATGTCAGCGAGGGCGACGCCTTCAACCAGGTCCTCATCCAGCGCGCGAAGAAGCGGCTGGAAAACCTTGATTACTTTACGTCCGTCGACATCTCGACGGTTCCGGGCTCGGCGCCTGACCAGGTGGTGCTCGTGGTCACCGTGGTCGAGAAGTCGACCGGCGAATTCTCGGTTGGCGCCGGCTATTCGACCGGCGGCGATACGCCCGGCCCGTCCGTCGAGGGCTCGATCACCGAGCGCAATTTCCTCGGCCGCGGCCAGTACATCAAGCTGTCGGCCGGCGGCGGCAAGAATTCGCGCGACTATGCCGTTTCCTTCACCGAGCCTTATTTCCTTGGCCGGCGCATCGCGGCGGGTTTCGATATCTACAAATCGACCCGCGAATACGATCACTACGACACGGACACCACAGGTGCGACCGTTCGCTTCGGCCTGCCGATCACCGACAGCATCTCGACTCAGCTTGCGTATAACATCTCACAAGAAAAATATTCCTATCCAGACAATTGCTTGACCAATGGCGCACTAGACTTGGGAAAATGCGATATTTCCGCGCCAATTCAAGCCGGCATCGCCGAAAGCCCGTGGTTGAAATCTTCGGTTAGCCTGGGTTTGGTGTACAACACCATCGACGACATGAAGAACCCGCATGAAGGTCTGTATATCACAGGCACGACCGAGTTCGCCGGTCTTGGCGGCGATGCCAAGTGGGTAAAGGTCACAGGACGTGCTAGCGTCTACCAGACCTTGTCGGAGCAGCTTGACCTTGTCGGCCTCGTTTCGGGTGGTGCTGGCTACATTGCCGGCTACGGCAGTGGCGATCTGCGCATCTTCGACTATTTCCAGAGCAACGATCGAATGATCCGTGGCTTCGAATATGGCGGTATCGGGCCGGTGGCTGCCGGAGGCAGTGGCGATCATCTTGGTGGCAGCACATACTTCAATGCCTCCGCTGAAGCTCAGTTTCCGCTTCCGGTCATTCCCGAGAGCTTCGGCCTGCGCGGTGCCGTCTTTGCGGATGCGGCGACGCTTTATGGCAACAAGCTTGTCGGTGTCGACACGGATTCGGCCGGTATGAAGCTGCGCGCGTCGGTCGGTGTCGGCCTGATGTGGGCTTCGCCGTTCGGCCCGATCCGTATCGACTACGCGATCCCGGTCAAGAAAGAGTCGACCGACAACGTGCAGGAATTCAACTTCGGTATCGCGACCCGCTTCTAATTTTGAGGTCGCGATTTCTCCGGGCCGGTTGACGGCCTGGAGTGGACTGATCCGACCCAGCTGGATATTGCTTCTGGAATGACCGATCCGGTGTTCTTCGCGCCTTCACGCCGGTATACGGCCGGCGAGGTCGCGAATCTGACCGGCGCCAGCCTGCTTGATACCGCCCAGGCTGAAATTGCCATCGAGGCGCTGGCTCCCGCCAACGAGGGCGGCGACGGTGCGCTCGTGTTTGTCGACGGCAAACGCAATTTCGCGCTGATGCAGTCGCTGAGGGCGGCCGCGGTCCTGTGCCCCGCCGATTTTGCCAGCAAGGCGCCGCCAGGTGTCGCGGTGCTTATGCATCCTCGTCCGCAACAGGCTTTCGCGATGGTCGGGCGCCTTTTGTTTCCGCAGGCCGCGACTCCGGGGCCAATGACCGGGGAAACCGGCATCTCGGCGCATGCCTTTGTCGATCCATCCGCACATATCGAGGAAGGGGCGATTGTCGAGGCGGGCGCGGTGATCGGTCCCGGCGTGTCCATCGGCAGCGGCACGGTCATTGCGCCTCATGCCGTTATCGGCCGTTCCTCGCAGATCGGCCGCGACGGGTTCATCGGTCCGGGCGCAAGCATTCAGTATGCGCTTGTCGGCAATCGTGTCATCATCCATGGCGGCGCAAGGATCGGCCAGGACGGTTTCGGGTTCGTGGGCGGCGCCAAGGGACCTGAACGCGTGCCGCAGATCGGCCGCGTCATCATCCAGGACGATGTCGAGATCGGCTCCAACTCGACCGTCGACCGTGGC
>RXJA01000547.1 GCA_003963455.1 Hyphomicrobiales bacterium | reverse complement strand
GACCTGCCGTCTGAGACTTTAAGTATCCGAATGCCCGGCGGGTTTTCCGGGCAAGGAGCCTGGTTTTGGATCGCAACGGCAGTTTCCCAACAATTAGTGCGGATATTTCGTCCGAGCCCGACGTGCTGGCCGGCGTGACCGTCGTCGTCTGCTCCTCCTGCCGCGACGAGACCGGCTCGGACGCGCATCCGCGCGCCGGCGCCTTGCTGGCCGAAGACACACGCCGTGCCGCCTCGGACGAAGCCATCCGCATCCGTACCGTCGAATGCCTCGGCAATTGCAAGCGCCGCTTGAGCGCCGCGCTGCTGCGCGATGGCTGCTGGAGCTACGTCTTCGGCGATCTGGCCACGACCAGCGGCGCCGACCTCGTCGCCGGCGCAAAGCTCTTCGCCACTTCGACAGACGGTCTCATCCCCTGGCGCGGCCGGCCCGATGCCCTCAAGCGCGGCCTGGTTGCCCGCGTCCCTCCCCTCGACATGCTGAAGGACTGACCATGAACGCTTCCGTTTCCCGCGTGCCCTGCACCGTCGTCACCGGCTTCCTCGGCTCCGGCAAGACGACACTGATCCGCAATCTGCTCGAAAACGCCAAGGGCAAGCGGCTGGCGATCATCGTCAACGAGTTCGGCGATGTCGGCATCGACGGCGAGATCCTGAAGAGCTGCGGCGTCGACAACTGTCCTGAGGAAAACATCGTCGAGCTCGCCAATGGCTGCATATGCTGTACCGTCGCGGACGACTTCGTGCCGGCGCTCGACCAGATCCTGTCGCTTAACCCCAAGGTCGACCACATACTGATCGAGACCTCCGGCCTTGCTCTACCGAAGCCGCTCGTCCAGGCCTTCCAATGGCCGAGCGTGAAGAGCCGCGTGACGGTCGATGGCGTCGTCGCCGTGGTCGACGGGCCGGCGCTGGCCGACGGCCGGGTCGCCTCCGACATGGATGCCTTGCAGGCGCAGCGTGCCGCGGACGACTCGCTCGACCATGACGATCCGGTCGAGGAAGTGTTCGAGGATCAGATCGCCTGCGCCGACCTGATCATCCTGTCGAAGAGCGACCTGATAGACGCGGCCGGCTTGGAGCGCGCCAACGCAGTCATCGGCGAGCGTGTGGCGCGCGCCGTGAAAGTCGTGCCGACCGCGCAGGGTAAGGTCGATCCCTCCGTGCTGCTTGGCCTCGGCCTCGCCGTCGAGGACGACATCGAGAACCGCAAGACGCATCACGACGACGAGCTCGACCACGAACACGACGATTTCGATTCCTTCGTCATCGACATCCCGTCGATCGCCAATCCAGACGAACTGGCCAAGCGCGTCGCCCTTGCCGCCGAGCAGGAAAACGTGTTGCGTGTCAAAGGTTTCGTCGAGGTCGGCGGCAAGCCGATGCGGCTTCTGCTCCAAGCCGTCGGCCCCCGCGTCAACCATTACTATGACCGTGCCTGGACGGCCGAGGACGACCGCCGCTCGCGGCTGGTCGTCATCGGCCTCAAGGGGCTGAACCGCCCGGCGATCGAGCAAATCCTCGCCGGCTGAGGCGAATCCGGACCGCGATGCATATCCTCGCCACCACATCCGCTTCGCTCGACGATCTCGCCGAGCCTGTCGACCTCAGGCAGA
The DNA here is from genome assembly GCA_003963455.1 of Hyphomicrobiales bacterium. Taxonomy (GTDB): domain Bacteria; phylum Pseudomonadota; class Alphaproteobacteria; order Rhizobiales; family Rhizobiaceae; genus Mesorhizobium. The sequence goes on along the minus strand of RXJA01000547.1, from coordinate 1,402 downwards.
CGCCTGCGGATGTCGTGGCCCTGTCCTTCACCGACAGCGATCTAGCCGGCCTGGCCGCCGCCTGGAAGGCCGGCGCGGAGCGGCTGCCAGCGATGCGACTGGCGGCGCTGCGCGATCTCCGCCACCCGATGTCGGTGGACCTGTGGATCGACAGCGTCGCCCGCCATGCCAGAGTCGTCCTCATCCGCATCCTCGGCGGCTACGACTGGTGGCGCTACGGTTGCGACCAACTCGCCGCCGTCGCGCGCGAGCGCGGCATCAAGCTGGCGCTGCTGCCCGGCGAAAGCCATGACGAGGACCAGCGGCTGATCGAGGCCTCGACCCTGCCGCGTGCCGAGCTCGACGCCCTGCTCGGCTATTTCCGCGAAGGCGGCCCGGCCAATATGGCGGCGCTGGTAAGGAGGTTGGCGCGGCTTGCGGGGGCTGAGGCGGACGTGACCGAACCGATCGGTGTGCCGAAGGCGGGGTATTATGAGCCGGAAGTTGGTGTCGTTGAGAAGCCGAACCTTCCAAAGGTCGGTGTGCCGGTCGTTCCAATCCTCTTCTACCGTTCGATGCTGCTGGCCGCCGACGTCGCGCCAATCGACGCGCTGGTCGAAGCCCTCCGCCAGCATGGTATGGCCCCGGCGCCGATCTTCGTGTCCAGCCTCAAGGACCCGGCATCCCTAACTTTCGTCGAAACCGCCCTCTCCTCGTCAAGCCCCGCCGCCATCGTCACCGCCACCGCTTTCGCATCTGGCGCGGAGCCCGGCGCCGAAACCCTGTTCGACCGCGCCGGCTTGCCGGTCTTCCAGGTCATCGTCGCCACCACCAGGCGCGAGGTTTGGGATAAGAACCAACGCGGCCTGGCGCCCGCCGATCTCGCCATGCATGTCGTGCTGCCCGAGCTCGACGGCCGCATCCTCGCCGGCGCGATCTCCTTCAAGGGCGAGGTCGAAACCGATCCGGCGCTGGCTTTTCGCGCCTTCGCCAACCGGCCCGAGGCGGATCGTGTCGCGCAGGTCGCGAAGCGCATCGCGGCGTTTGTTCGCCTGCAACGCACGGAGCGGGCCGAGCGCAAGCTGGGGATCCTGATTCCGGATTACCCGAGCGCGCCGGGGCGGACCGGCTATGCGGTCGGGTTGGATGTGCCCTCCAGTGTGCTCGCCATGCTGCATGACCTGAAAGAACAGGGCTATGTGGTTGATGGGATTCCGCAATCGCCGCGGGAATTGTTGGATGCGCTGGAGCGGAGCGGCGATGGGCTGGGGTTAAGCGACTATGTGTCGTTCTCGAAGGAGTTACCGGCAGCGGCAATTGCCGCGGTAGAAGCTGCATGGGGCAAGGCAGACGAGACAGGTGTGCGTGAGGCGCCCCCCTCTGTCCTGCCGGACATCTCCCCCACTTGGGGGGAGATTGGCAG
>RXJA01000337.1 GCA_003963455.1 Hyphomicrobiales bacterium | reverse complement strand
GGAGGTGGCGCGTCCGGCTCCGCCAACATCCGGCAGGGCGGCGCCTTCGAAGCCGGTCCGGGCAATCCCGCATCGCTCGGCCGGATGAGCTTGGAGGCAGATGGCGCTGCCTATGACGTCAAGCTGAAAGTGACCGCAGGCGGCACGAGCGTCAGCTGCGTCAAGCAGGTGCCCGGGGCGACCTGAGCGCCGGTTCTGCCGATCGGCCGATCGAAAGGAGGGCTCCGGGCAACCGGAGCCCTTCGCCATTTCCGGCAGGCCTTGAAGTAGTCCCCCCTGAGAAGGAGCGGTGGCTTGCCGTCCAGATTTACACAAAGACAAATGTCTGGAGCCGCCGGCGATCTATCGAAGGCTGAACCGCCCCGGGTCTTGAATGGCTGCTGAACGATCCCTTCCGTCATGGTTCAGCTTGGTTATGCGACTGTTCCCCATCAACGGTCGAACCCGCCAGGAGACGTCACATGAACCGCCAGATCACAAAGCTCATCCACGCCACGGCGCTCGCTGCGGCCGTCGGTCTGCCCTTTGCTTCCGCTCCGGCAGAGGCGGGCGGTTCGATCGGGTTTTATTATTCGCCCCGGACGGCCCGCGATGCGCGGGCGCTGGATCTAGGTCTGCGCGCCTATTCGCTCTATAGTGGGTTCCGCGGCGGCGCCCATATCAGACAGCTCGGGCGGAACAATCGTGCCGGCATTGGTCAGGACGGTGCCGGCAATCTCGGCATAATCCGACAGGAGGGCAGCGGACACTCCGCTACCTTGCGGCAGGATGGCAACGACAATTCCTACGGCATTTTCCAGTTCGGCAGAAACACCGACACCAACGTCGCGCAGACCGGCGACGGTCAGAGCCGTGCGGCCGTACTGTTCGGCTGGTAGGCGATAGATCGCCGGGTCGCCGATACGTGGTCGGCTTCCCGGCCACGTATCCGCCGTCGTTTGTCTTTCTAACAACCGCCACTGGAAATTCACCGACCAGTAGGGCAACTACCCAAAAGATGCGCTGCTCGGCGAAGCAAAGGCCTTTATCGCAGAACTACCAGGCAGTGAGTTCGCTTCGAAACCGATGTCCGTGCGACCTTGGTCCCTGCCTCTCCCAGCACGAGTCGTGGGACTCTTCCCCTAGATCGCAGAGATGTGAATTCTTTATCCGTCGATTGCCAATTCCGTCTGAGTCACTGCGCGAGGGTTCGGTCGAACCGGTGGCCAACTGCAATTCCACGAGGAGAAGATGATGATCGAAGTCCCTTTTAATCGAGTTGTCTGGCTGGCATTGCGCGCCTCGACTGCACTGGCGCTTACCGTCGCGCCCTATCATTTCACGCTCCATGGTGGGACCAAGCCTGTGCCGACGGCCGCTTACGCCGAAAGCGAAGGCGGCCATGGGAGCGACGGCGGTGGCGGCGACGGCGGCCATGATGGGGGTGATAGCGGCGGTGATGGCAGTGGTGGTGATCACGACAGCGGCGACAAAGATGGCGGGGAGCATGATGGGAGCGGTAGCAATAGCGGCGAATCCCCGGGCGCCCATGACGGCGAAGACGACCAGGGCGATGACAACAACAATCAGGGCGAGGATCAAACTGGAGCTACCGGCTCGACCGAAACTGACACGGACGATGGCTCCGTGCCGCCACCAGAGACGGACAACTAGGCGGAGCCGGCGCTTTGCTTTCGACCCGCGTTCAGCGGGCAAGGAGCAGAACGAGTGGTGCCACGAGGCCGTATCGCCTTCTGCCGCAGTCCCTTTCGTTCGTGTCGAGGTCGCGCATTTTTCGGTGCTCTGTGGGCAGACGTTTCATCCGCTCACTGTGCCATAGCGATCACCGGTTCTCACCCGCCTCCAACTGATCTTTCGACGCGGCAGGCGCAAGAACTCGCAGAGACCGCGGCCGTATCCGATAACGCAACGGAGGTATTGCTTGGACGGTCTCACCGTCCATCGCAATGCGCAGGTGTCGTCGACGCGTCTTGATCTCCAGACTTTGTACCCGGAACAGCTCGACATCGCGGACCGGATCAATCAAACCCAGGGCGACCTTGAAGGGTAGCAGCGCGAGCCCAAGCCAGGACTGCTGCTTCACGACGTAGACGCACAGCTCTCCCGACGTAAGATTGCCACGGTGGCCGAGCCCGCTCAGATCATAGAAATTGTTGCCAACAAACACGCAAGCAGTTCGCTGCTCTCGCCCGTTGCCGTCGATCGAAATCCTGACTTTTTGCCACGACTTCCCCCTAAGCGTCAGGAGAAGCGCTGGGCCGAGCGCGGCAAGCTTTCCCACCCTCAGCCGTTTCTGCTCGGCGGTTCGTTCGGCGACGAGAAACGGATAGATACCGATGGATGAGTTGTTGAGGAACGTCCGGCCGTTTACCTCGGCGACGTCGATCTGCTCCACATGTCCCGCGGCGATTATGTCCATGGCCGCCTCCAGATCATTCGACAAACCGAGATCCCTGGCGAAATGATTGAGGGTCCCCAGCGGCAGGACGCCCAGCACGACATCCGCTCCCGCGACTGCCGATGCCACAGAACCGAGAGTGCCATCGCCGCCGCCGACCACGAGGGTCCTTGGTTTGCGGCCGGGTGATTTCGCCGTGGCGAAGCTATGGGCGATCTCCGCGATTTGGCTTCCGCCCGCCATTTGCACCTCGGCTTCCAATCCGCGCGCCTGGAGCCCGTTTCGAACGAAGGCTTCGACATCGTAGTCCGAGCGCTGAATTGTGCCGGCGGTTGCATTGAGGAGGACCAGGACTTTCATGCATGCGCCTTTTGAGAGAGGGTGAGAATATCCGTTGACTGCAGTTCTATGGCCGCCTCACTGCCCAAAGCGCCGCGTCCGCTGCTGGAACGACCGGATCGCGCGCAAGAAGTCGATCTTGCGGAACGCTGGCCAGTACACGTCCGTAAAGTAGAATTCGCTGTGCACACTCTGCCAGAGCAGAAATCCGGATAAACGCACCTCGCCGCTGGTACGGATGATGAGGTCTGGATCGGGCAGATCAGCCGCATAAAGGTGGCGGGCAATGGCTTCGGGAGTGACGCGCTCAATGATGCTGGGCAACGCGATCCCCTGAGCTGCCTCGTCCCGAAGCAGGGAGCGGACTGCGTCGGCGATCTCTTCGCGCCCGCCGTAAGCGACCGCAATCGTCAGCGTCAGGGAATCGTATTGCGCAGTCGCCGCTTCTGCCATTCGAATGCAGCGATGACCGATCCTGGTAGGATGTCGAGTCTGCCGATCGCCCGCACCCGGATACGTTGTCGATGCGTGAGCGGATCGCTGGCTAGAGCTGCAATCTTGGACTCGACTGCTGCGAGAATCCCAGAAATTTCCTCGGGCGAACGTTTGAGGTTCTCCGTCGAGAACACCCAGAGCGTGACTGTAGGGATCTGCAACTCGGCACACCAACTAAGCACGTCGCCGAGCTTCTCAGCACCGCGCCGATAAATCTCGTTGAAATCCTGCAGGCCTCGCTGACGTCCATGGCGCCTGTTGCCGTCCAGGATGAAACCGACATGGCGTGGGAATACCCGTCCCCGAATCTGACGAAGCAGCCGACGCTCGTAGACCCAGTACAGCAGATTAGCAAATCGCCACTTGCCATCACCTTCCTCGGACTTGGCGTTTTGCTCGGCGGCCATAAGCGGGCTATCCACCTTTCTCACAGCCAGGGCATCCCAACGTAGCTCCTGTCACACCTTCCAGCCGCGCGAGCCCAATCAACCGGGCAGCGTGATTGAAATCACCGTCCGGCAGAACCGTTCGGTAGTGTTCCGCCACCTTTTTCAATCTGAATGCTTCTGTCGAAGCCCAATAGAACCTGGCCATCCCAAATGTGGGTCGAACTTCGATCGGGCCGGGTTGCAAGGCGGCCAGTGCCGAGTGACGCGGCCAGAAGGTCGCGGGGCGCGTTCGCATCGGGTTGCGCCTGCGCCAACGTGAAGAGCGGGAAGCGATTGCCGAGCTGTTCCTCGACAACGGACCCGACCCAGAGTTCCGTCATATGGCCGTTTCGCAGGTCAATGTCGGTCGCCCACATGCGAAGCACGAAGCGCGCACTGGCCTCGCCCGTGTCGCCGCGCGGGTGAACCAGTGTGAGGCTCGGCAAGCGCCCGTGGTCCAGATAGGGGGTCGTTGGAAGGTCCATCGGACCGGGATGCGGGGTGAACCAAGCGAGAGCGCCGGCCAACGTCCATGGAACTGGCGGCTGCCAGCCCTTTTGCGCCAGGTCTGCTTCGAGGCGTTCCAGGCTTCCGGCCCACTGGAAGGTCAACGGTTCCTCGATCTCGCCTGCGAGATCGATCCGCTGCGCGGGCAACTGCTGCCAATCGCGCGCCCACCAATCGGCCGCGAGGATCGAAGGTGCCTCATATTGGACTGCGTAGCGTTCCATGTCCGCCGCGTGACGGCGATAGACATTGGCACCGCCTGCGACGACTAAACCTGCACATGCCACGACGATGAGACCGCCGGCGCCCTTTTCGGACTGTTGATGATACAAGTAGGCTATGCAGAGCAGGGCCAGCCAGGCCGTCGCGAACGCCAATCCGCCCGCCACGTCGGAAAACCAATGGGCACCGAGGTAGAGCCGGGAAAAGGCGATCGAGGCCACCAGAACGGCCGCCGAAAGCGCGACCGGGAGGCCCCAAGCTGGTTGGACGCGCCGGGCGATCAGGAAAGCTAGAAAACCGTACAGAACAGCGTTTTCGGTGCTGTGGCCGCTGGGAAAGGAAAAATCGCTCCAACCCGAATAGAGGTTCTCGGCGGGACGCGCACGATGGAGGGCCACCTTGATGCCCGTGTTGATGGCTGCGGCGCCGCCGATGGCCGCCACCCAGTAAGTCGCGGTGCGCCAGGCGCGCGTCCATGCCAGCCACAGTAACACGAGGACGGCAATCGCGATCACGACAGTCGTGTCGCCCAGTTCAGTGAAGCCGACCATCAAGGAATCGCCCAACGGCGTTCGCAGGTCTTGAAGGATGCGGTAGACCGCGGCATCGGTGCGTACCAGCGGATCGCCGCTGACGACATCCTCGAGGATGCCGAAGAAGGTCCATGCGGCGGCGACGAGCAACAGTGCCAGGGCCGCGAGGATCTTCGTTTCCTTCTGGGCCGGATCGAGCAAGGAGAGAATTTGACGGCTCGTCCAGCTATCGCGAGCACCTGCCCAGCTTCGCAGCTGCTCCACACTGGCCAGAAGGATGGGAATGCCCCGGCGCGCCATGTGACGCACAACCCAAACGATGACCCACAGGACAACAACCAGCGCGACAAGGAGCACCGCGAGCCGGCCTCCTGCAGCGCCGGCAACGCTGAAATATGCGCCGACGAACACGCCAGGCAGGACGTGCGACGGCGCCCAGACTAACGCCGAGAGGATATTGGCGTAGTAAAAGCGGCGGGCGGGCATTCGCAATATGCCTGCCACGAGCGGGATGAAAGCGCGGATGCCCGGGGTGAAGCGCGCCAGAAAGACGCTCTTGCCGCCGTGCCGTTCGAAGAATGCCTCGCTGCGCCCGATGAGTTCGGGATAACGGTTCAACGGCCAACGCAGGAGGATTCCGCGATGGTAGTGATGGCCAAGCCAAAAAGACAGGCCGTCGCCGACGACGGCGCCCAGAGAGGCCGAGATCAACATCGGCCAGAGCGTCAACACGCCCCTCGGGACAAGAGCCGCAAGGCCAACGATGATGGCCGTTCCAGGAACGACTGCGCCGACAATCGGAACGGACTCTGACAAAGCCAGCAGAAAGATCGCCGCATACGCCAGATGGGGATGCGAAGCGATGTAGTCGGTCAGCGTCGAGAAAAAGGACATCTATCGTCCCTGGTTTTGACCGAAGATCCGGTGCCATTCGTCTTTCGAGCCCATCCGAATGTTGCGGGAGGGTCTTAGGCGCGCGGCGCGGCAGATGGCGGAGGTGTTCATTGGGAATTCGCGCCCCTGACCAGCCCCGGCGGGCTTGCCGAATCTTCGAGCGGGCGGTGGAACCGCACTTGGGCCAGCAGCCCCCTTCCGTCCGGCCCGCTGCCAAGCACCAGGCCCGCGCCGTGCTGTGTGGCGACGCGTTGGACTATCGACAGCCCCAGACCGCTCCCCTGGACCTTCTGGTTGCTGCCACGGTAGAACCGTTCCAACACCTGCTCGCGTTCGGCTTCTGGGATGCCGGGGCCGTTGTCGGTGACCTCCAGCACGACTTCATCTCCATTTCGCCGCACCGCCACGTCGATCGTGCCGTGCGCAGGGGTGTATCGGATCGCATTGTCGACCAGGTTGTTCAGCAGGATGCACAGCGCATCCGGGCTACCCAGTATCTCGGCCTTGTCCCGCGTGACGAGCCCCAGGTCGATATGTTTGGCTTCGGCCAACCGGACCTGGTCCAGGATCACCGACTTGCACAGCGCTGACAGCTCGACCGACTGCGTCGCGGCGGCCTGCCCCTGAGGCTCAAGCCTTGCCAGCGTCAGCAATTGTTGCGCCAGGTGGCTGAGCCGGCTGACGCCGCTTTCGAGTTGCGATAGCGCCTGGTCGCGTTCCTCTTCAGTGGAGGCCACTCTCGCCAATTGCGTCTGGAGACTGAGCGCCATCATCGGCGTGCGCAGTTCATGCGCCGCGTCGGCGATGAAATGCCTTTGCATCGTGAACGAGCGGTCAAGCCGACGGAGCAAATCGTTTAGGCCGTCGACCAAAGGCCTGACCTCATTTGGCAACGGCTCCGGCCCGATGGGTGCCAGGCTTTCGGCATCGCGTCGCTTCAATTCGGCGGTGATCTGGTACAGCGGCTTCAGCCCATAGCCGATGCCGTACCACAGGAACAATGCGAGCAGTGGCAGCAATGACAGAACTGGCCAGAACAGATGCACGGAAAGCCCGGCTAGTGCCTCCCAGCGTGCGTTCTGCGCTTGCCCGACGCGTATCAGGCGGTCGCCTCGCTGGTCAACGAAGGTATGCCAGGTCTGGCCGTTGAACGAGACATCGTTCAACCCGGGGCGGTCCGGCGGCGGCAATGCGAGCGCCGCGTCGGTGGTGAAATCCAGCTTGCCGCCGCGCCATACCTCCAGGAGCACCTCGTCGGCCTTTTCATCGTTGTCCTGCTGTTGGCGCTTGCCGTCGTCGGTTAGCGACACGCGGTCGGCATTGGTCACATCAACGTGCTCAGCGACATAGCGCATCTGGTCATTGAGAAGATCTCCCAGTTCGAGAAAGGCGCCCCAGTAGGTGCCGATGCTCGCCAGGACTCCAGCGAGCAGGGTTGCCGGTAGCAACCAAAGCAGAAGACGGCGGCGCAAGGATCCCCTGAACCACAAATGCAAGCGACGATACCCGAGGTTCATGCGTCCTCGCCAATGCGATAGCCGACGCCACGCACGGTACGGATCACTTCGGTGCCGAGCTTCTTGCGAAGGTTGTAGATGTGCACTTCGACAGCGTTGCTGCCCACTTCTTTGTCCCAGCCGTACAAGGCATCCTCCAGTTGCTCGCGCGAGAGCACCGCACCCGGCTCGCGCATCAACACGTGGAGCAAGGCAAACTCCTTGGCGGAGACGTCGGTTGGCTCGTCACTCACCCATAGCAGGTGGCGGACCGGGTCGAGCCGCAGCGGACCGACGCGTAGTTCAACCTGAGCTCGTCCCGTGTGGCGGCGGCTCACCGCGTGGATGCGCGAGATCAGCTCCTCGAGCGCGAACGGCTTTATCAGATAGTCGTCGGCACCACTGTCCAGACCGGCCAGCCTGTCGGGCAACCCGTCGCGCGCGGTGACTATGATGGTGGGCAGCGTTTCACCGCGCTGGCGCAATGCTTTCAGGACGTCCATCCCGTCTTTCTGCGGCAGTCCCAAATCGAGCAGGAGCAGGGCGTAGGGGTTAGTTTCCAGTGCGAGCAGCGCAGAATTGCCGTCCTGCACCCAGTCGACCGTGAATCCTTTCTTCCGCAGCCCCTGCTGGAGGCCGCTGCCGATCATTGGGTCGTCTTCTGCCAGCAGCAAGCGCATCGATCTTTCGCCCTTTGCGGTGAGCGTCCGCGGTTCAGCCAGCACCGCCCCATGCCTTGTTTAAGCCTTGCGCCCTATGCGCATCAATCTTGACCCAAATGCGCCCAGCGTTCCTCGGTTGGGAATGCAAACAATAAGCCGTCCAAGATGAAGCCTGGCTGAAAATCGCGATGTCGATCATTGGTCGCTCCTCGCCATTTCCAAGGAAATTTCAGGTGGATTTAAGCGAGCGTTCGGTAGCCTCCGCCACCCGCACTGATTTCCAGAAGCTCCTCAGGAAGGAAACCGCCCCCAGTCATGAGCACTCTTGGCAAACGCCTGCTCCTCGCGCTTGTGCCAACCGGGGCGGCCGCGATTGCGGCCTGGGGCTGGCTTTCATACCAGCCAGCACCGAGCGTAGCCGCGCCAGCCCCCACCCCGACCAGTCGGGTCAGCAATGAGAACGGACTGACCATCGTGACGCTGGACGAAGCGACTCAGAAACGCAGCGGAATCGCAACCGACGCGCTGGCAGCGACGAAGCGGCAGTTCGAGCAGACCGCCTATGGCAGCGTGGTCGACCTTCAACCGCTCATCGACCTCCAGACCCGCTATCGCGCCGCCACGGCCGATGTGGCCAGTGCGCGAGCAGCGCTCAACGCCTCAAGCCAGGAAGCGGAACGCAACCGCGTTCTGTTCCAGGACCACATGAATATATCGCAGAAGGCCTTGCAAGCGGCACAAGCGGCCTGGTCGGCCGACCAGGCCAAGCTCCAGTCGGCCGAAGCCGGTCTGGAAGGGGTGCATGCGAGCGCACAGCAACAGTTCGGTCCGCCGCTCGCCTCGCTTGTCGCGGGCAAGGATACGGCGCTTGCCGGACTCCTGGACGGGCGGGACATGCTTCTGCGGATCGTGCTGCCGATCGATGGCAGCACGTCGGCACCAGACCAAATCACTTTCGACGGTGGCGCGCGTGGCCGGATCGCCGCGCGCCTGGTGTCGGCTTCGCCACAAAGCGATCCGATCGCCGAGGGGCCAACCTTCCTGTACCGCGCACCTGCCAGCCTGCCGGTTGGCAGCAAGGTGATCGCCTTCCTGCCAACGGGCCAACAACCAGCTCCTGGCGTGGTTATCCCGCGGACGGCTGTACTGTGGTTTGGCGGTCAGCCATGGGCTTACATCCAGCAGGGCAAGGAGCGGTTTGTACGTCGATTGGTCGATGACCAGTCGCCATTCGACGGCGGTTACTTCGTCGGCGACGGCTTCGACGCCGGCGAACGCGTGGTGACACGCGGCGCGCAGCTGCTGTTGTCGGAGGAGCAGCGCCCGCCGGTCACCGCGGTCGCCGCCTGCAAAGACCCCGAATGTGATGACTAACCGGACCAGCGCGCCGCGCCCATGTTGAACTCCATCATTCGCTTTGCCGTCCGCTTTCGCGGCGTGGTCATCGCGCTGGCCTGCCTGCTGGCTGGCTACGGCATCTATACGCTGACCAAAGCTCGCCAGGATGTCTTCCCCGAGTTCGCGCCGCCGCTCGCGGTGATCCAGACCGAAGCGCCGGGCCTGACATCGGAGCAGGTCGAAGCGCTTGTCACCCAGCCTGTCGAGAACGCGATGGGTGGCACGCTCGGCCTCAACAGTATGCGCTCGAAGTCGCTGCAGGGGCTGTCCATGGTGACGCTCACCTTCCAGGACGGCACCGATATCTACAGAGCCCGGCAACTGGCGGTCGAACGGCTGAACGCACTGAGCGGCACGTTGCCGCTCGGCGTCAAGCCGCCCTCCCTCCTGCCGCTTACGTCCTCGACCAATGTGACCTTGGTGGCGGGCCTCACTTCCGACCGCCTTTCGCCGATGGACCTTCGCACGCTGGCGGACTGGACCGTCAAGCCGCAGTTGCTGCGCGTACCGGGCGTCGCTGACGTGATCGTGTTCGGCGGGGACATCAAGCAGTTCCAGGTCCAGGCGGATCCACAGAAACTGGTGCAGTACGGCGTGGCGTTGCAGGACCTGCTGGCCGTCGCACAGCGCGCGACGGGCGTTCGTGGCGCTGGCTATGTCGAAAATGCCAACCAGCGCATCGTGCTAAACACCGAGGGACAGACCCTGACGCCGGAACAGCTCGCGCAGGTAGTGCTGCGCTACCAGAACGGCGTGGCGCTGCGTTTGGGCGACGTCGCCAAAGTCGCGATCGGCCCTGCGCCTGCCGTGGGTGCTGCCTCCGTCGATGGCAAGCCTGCCGTCTCCCTGATGGTGGAGAGCCAGTACGGCGCCGGCATGATGTCGGTGTCTCGCAGCGTTGAACATGTGCTGGGCGAGTTGCAGCCGGTGCTGGCAGGGCAGCAGGTAACGCTCCACCCAGACATCTTTCGTCCGGCCCGTTTTATCGAAACTGCCATCGGCCATCTGCGCACCGCGCTGATCCTCGGCGGCGTTCTGGTGATCGGCGTGCTGTTCCTGTTCCTTCTCAACGTGCGCACCGCAGTCATCTCGGCCACCGCGATCCCGCTGTCGTTGCTGACGGCCGTGATCCTGCTCTCCCACTTCGGCGTGAGCCTGAACACGATGACGCTTGGCGGGCTGGCGATCGCGCTTGGCGAAGTTGTCGACGATGCGGTCGTTGACGTCGAGAACATCTTCCGCCGCCTGCGCCAGAACCAGCAGCTCGCCCACCCACTGCCTCCAGCGCAGGTCGTCTTGCTCGCCTCGCTCGAGGTACGAAGCGCAGTGGTCTACGCGACGCTGGTGGTGGCCCTGGTGTTCCTGCCCGTCATGTCGCTGTCGGGTATCGCCGGAAAGCTGTTTGCACCGCTGGGCACCTCGTACATCTTGGCCATCCTGGCTTCGCTGGTAGTGGCGTTGACAGTGACGCCGGCGCTCGCATTCCTGCTGCTCACGGGCAGGCCGTTGAAGGAGCAGGAACCGAGGCTGGTGCAAGCGCTGAAGGCGCGCTACCTGGCAGTTCTTGCCGCCATCGAGTCGCGCTACCGACTGATCATTGGAATGATCGGAGTGCTTTGCCTCGCGGCGCTAGGCACGCTGTCGTTTTTCGGTGGCAACTTCATTCCGGACCTGAAGGAAGGCCACTACCTCGTCCATATGGCGCTGGCCCCGGGCTCGTCGCTGGCCGAGTCTATGCGCGTCGGCAGCGAGGTGACCGCGCAACTGAGCCGGCTTCCCGGCGTGCGCCTGGTGGCGCAGCGGGCCGGCCGGGCCAGCGAAGTGGTCGATCCCACAGGCGTCAACATCAGCGAGTTCGAAGTCGACCTGAAGCCGCTGTCGCCGGCCGAGCATCGGCGCGCGCTGGTCGATATTCAACAGACATTGGCCAGCTTCCCGGGGCTGATCACTTCCGTCAACACCTTCCTGGCAGAGCGCATCGACGAAAGCATTTCAGGCGTGACCGCGCCGGTGGTGATCAACGTCTTCGGGCAGAACCTGGATGTCATCGACATCAAGGCTGGTGAGATCGCCCAACTGCTCGGCACCATCCCAGGTGCGATCGGCGTGCGGGTCGAGGCCGCGCAGTACCTGCCGCAGCTGACGATGCGCCTTAAGCCGGAGCAGTTGACTCGCTGGGGCTTCACGCCGGTCGACGTTCTGGAGGCGGTCCAGACCGCGTATGAGGGGATAACTGCAAGCCAGGTCTACGTGGGGAACCAGGCCTACGACGTCAACGTGTCGTTGACTCCCGCGGCGCACCAGGATTTGGCAGCCGTAGGCTCGTTGCTGCTGCGCAGTCCGGCCGGCGCGACGGTACCGCTTAGGCAGCTCGCCGATATCAGCCAGACCACCAGCCGCTACCAGATCCTGCATAGCGACGGCCAGCGCCTGCAAACGGTGACTTCGGGGGTGCACGGTCGTGCGGTCAGCGATTTCGTCAAGGAAGCCCAAGAGCGCATCGGTAGGGAAGTAAGCCTCCCCAAAGGCACCTACCTGATGTTTGCGGGCGAGGAGCAGGCGCGCGCGCAGTCGCAGCAGGACCTGCTGATCTATACGGTGGCTGCCAATGTCGGCATCGTGCTGCTGCTGTTCATGGCGCTGAAGAGCGCGCGGGCGCTGCTGCTTGTGCTGGTCAACCTGCCGTTCGCCCTGGTCGGCGGCGTGTTGACGGTGCTGGCAAGCGGCGGAGACCTGTCGCTCGGATCGCTTGTCGGCTTTGTCACGCTGTTTGGCATCACGCTGCGCAACTCGATCATGCTGATCTCGCACTATGAGCATCTGGTGTACGAGGAAGGAATGGCCTGGGGACCAGAAGCTGCCCGCAACGGAGCGGCGGAACGGCTGGTGCCGATCCTGATGACGGCTGTGGTTACCGCGCTAGGCCTGCTGCCTCTGGCGTGGGCAAGTGACGCGGCCGGGAACGAGATCGAGGGGCCAATGGCGATCGTGATCCTCGGCGGGCTGGTGACCTCGACCCTGCTCAACCTGTTGGTCCTGCCGACGATGGCCTTGCACTTCGGCCGCTTCCCCAAACCGGTGCAGGAGTTTCCGCTCGAAGCTGCGGTACAGCCATAGCCGTCGGCCGTGCCAAACTGACTTGGCTGCTGGAGGGGAATGGACATTACCTGCGTCGCCACAAAAAAGATGATGATCGTGCCGAAGTCGTATTAGAAAAATTATTGTGCGGGATTCTTGGGGGCAGGGAACAAAGGGGAGCACAGTTCAGCCCGTCGGCTTCGGTCGGCGGGCTTTCTCATTTTAGTGCCTGTTAATATGTATGGGCTACAGCTACGGCCCGGATGGTTTTCCTAGCTACCCCCCCCCGCGAGGCGCTCCATCCCCGCCGCAAGCCCGCTGCCAGGCTTTCAAACTGACAGCGGGCTTTTCTTTTAGCCGCATTGTCACAGACCATGCACTGGCCGAATGCTAACAGCTTTGCCTTTTGGCCGACTGCTGATTGACTAAATAGCCGCTGCTGTGTGCACCCGGCCTGGGGACCGTCTCGTGGTCGGAGTTGCGCTGCTCATATCGGCGCATTCACGCAAAGTTATCGAGCACTTGACCGAATTTACGAAGACACTGCTTTTTCGACGAAATTCCGCCTCAGAGCCGCCTTGTTGCAAAGTCTTTGCGTGCTTTCGGAAACTTTCCGCTCTCTCCGGCATTGATATCGCGGAGCGGGATCTAGTCAGCGGATTGCGATGCGCGCGCTCTTGAAAATTCTTGGCCTCACGGCCGTCCTTCTCTTCTTGGTCGCCCATGCCGGGGCACAGACGGCGGGCGAAAAGCGCCTGGCCCTGGTGATCGGCAATGCCGCGTATCAGTCTGGCGGGCTTGTAACGGCTGCCGACGACGCCGGCTTGATCGCGCAGACATTGCAGGCCGCCGGATTCGATGTGATCGGGGCGCGCGACTTGGATCAGGACTCGCTGCGTGGGGCCTTTCGGGATTTTGTGGGCAAGGTTTCCGCTGCGGGGCCTGATGCCGTCGTTTTCGTCTATCTCGCCGGCCAAGGCGTACAGTTTGAGGGCGAAAACTACTTCCTGCCCGTCGATGCCCAGATCGCCAGGCCCAACGACGTGCCGCTTCAGGCGATGCGGATTTCCGACGCCCTGAAATCGCTCTCCGGGCTGCCCGCGAAAGTCAAGGTCGTCGTGCTCGACGCGGCGCGGCCGACGCCCTTGCCGCAGTCGAACGAGCCGCTGGCCGGCGGCCTCGCATTGGTCGATCCGGATCCGAATATGCTGATCGCCTTCAATGCCGCTCCGGGAACGGTCGCGCCGGAAGGCAAAGGGCCCTACGGCGCCTACGCCCAGGGGCTCGCCGAGATGATGCGTGAAGGCGGCCTGTCGCTGCAGGACGTGTTCGACCGTACGCGGCTGCGGGTCAACGAAGTGACGCAAGGCGCCGAAGTGCCCTGGGACGCTTCCAAGGTCAGAGCGCCGTTCGTCTTCTTCGAGCGGGCTCCGGATGCTCCCGCGCCGAAGGTTTCCGAAGCAAAGTCCCGGGCCAACCGGACCAGGCCGATTCGCGATTTCAACGCTCACGATGCCTATGTCGCGGCCCTCGACCGCGACACCATGCGCGGCTACCACGATTTCCTCGTCGCTTATCCGCATGATCCCATGGCCAAGCGCGTGCGCGCCATTGTCGCGGCGCGGCGCGAGGCGATCACATGGCGAGAGACCTGGCTGCAGAACTCGCCGGAGGCCTACTGGTCCTACCTCCGCCGCTACCCCCAGGGCCCGCATGCCTGGGACGCCCGCCGCCGGCTCTCGCATCTCGAAGCGGCGCTTGAGCCGCCCGAGCAATTCACCGTCTACGACTATGACGTGCCGCCACCGCCGCCGGAGGAAATCGTCTATGTCGAGCGCCCGGTCCTCTATTTCGACGACCCCGATTTCGACTTCGAGCCGCCGCCGCCGGCCCCGGTGATCTTCCTGCCCCCGCCGCCACCTGATTTCGTGGAATTGGAACCGCCGCCGCAACCCGTCGACGCGTTTGTCCTGCCGACGCCCGCGTTTGTGCCGATACCCTCCTTCGTCGAGCCGCCGCGCGATATCGTTCCGCCGCCGAACGACATCATCTTCAACAACATCCACAACACAACCGTCATCAACAACATCAACAACACGACGATCAACGAGGGCGCGGGCCAGGCCGCGCAGCCGAACAACAGTGCCCAGGGCGGCCTTACCACCGGCCAGAAGCTGGCGGTCGGCGCTGCGGCGCTCGCGGCCAAGGTGGCGCTGCCGCCGCTGCTGCAGAAGCGGGCGGCCACGTCCAGGCAGGCGCCTGCCAATCTCAAACAGGGTGGCCCGCAACCGAAATCCGGCGAAGGCGTCGTCCAGGGCCAGCAGCCTGGGGCCGCGACCACGCAGTCGAAGACCCTGGCCACGACCGGGAGGCTTGGAACCGATCACGCCCTGCCGGGCGCCAACAGCAAGACGCTGCCACTTCTCAACGGCAAGCCGGTGGTCAACGGCCAAAACCCGCCGAACGACAACAAGTCCAGGAAGGTGCTGGGCAACCAGGGCGCGGCGGGCTCCAACAACAACCAGCAGGCTACCGGAAACAAGGCCGGCGGAAATGCGGGTGCCGCTGTTACTGGCCAGCATCGCGCAACGGATCAGGGGAAGGGCGAGCTCCATAAGCTCCCGAACGTCAATGGCGCCCCTGGCGAACAGGACCAGAATGCGCGGCAGCGACTCGGCAAGAACAACCCGGCGATACAGTCCGACCAGAACGCGCCGCAAGGCTGGCAAAAGAAACTGCCGCGCAATCGTGTTCAAGCGCCGGGGCAGGGTACGGGGCCGAGCGGCCAGGGCGCCCTTTCCCCGAACGCAAATGTCAGGAACAAGAATCTCCACAAGCTGCCGAATGCCGGTGGCGAGGCAAACGCCCAGCGGAACTTCCAGGCCAACAAGCCGAATGAGAATGCGCAGCACAAATTGAAGCAGGAAAGGCCGAACGCGCGGGCCCTGAAGCCGCAGAAACCTCAGTTCAATGCCGAGCCAAGGCCTAAAGTTCAGGAGCGTCGCCTGCTGAAGGAACAGCAGCCGAGACCGCAGGTGCAGGAGCGGCGGCAGTTGCAAGAGCAGCAGCCGAAGCCCCAGGTGCAGAAGCGGCGCCTGCCGCAAGTTCAGCAGCCAAGGCCTCAGGAGCGTCGCCTATTGCAGGAGCAGCAGCCGAAACCGCAGTTCCACGAGCGGCGCCAGCCGCAGGAGCAGCAGCCGCGGCCTCAGATGCAGGAGCGGCGCCAGCCGCAGGAGTCAAGAAAGAAGCCGCCTTGCGGGAAACCGGGCGAACCGGCCTGCGGGAAGTAGACGACCGTTGACCGCTCGCAAATCAGGTGGAGGGTCAGATGGGTGCCTGGTCATGTCACGCCGTTGCTTTCCGACATCGGGAACGTCGGCTTCCGCACCAAACGCGTCTGAACCTGTCTGTCTGCAATCGGCCCCACACCGGTCGTTCCGTTGCGCTCCGGCTTAGTGGACGCTTCTGGCGCTACAGCCCTCTTCGCCAAGCGATACGGATCCGAGCTGGATCTTTACACCAACCCCACTCTGAAATCCTCCAGAACCTGAGCCAGCCCTCGCGCGCCGAGAAGGGCCGTAACACGCTTCGCCTGAAGCTTCGGTACCGCGCGATCGTAAATGGCAAGATTGGTCGCCTCATTGAGGCGCGAGGGATAAATGATCCCGTCCGGCTCAGATGGGTGCTCGTGAAACGCCAGAGACCACCGGCGTGCCAGGTTCTGGCGCTGTGCCCGAACGACATCGGTCGGCACACCCATCCGAACGGCATTGTCACCTCTGAGATCGACCAGGCGTAGGTTTGTCGTGGTCGCGATCTCCGCGTAACGCCGTCGGGTCAGCTCCACCTCCTCTATTGGAAGATCGTCAAGGATTCCTTCGCGGCGGTCGCGGAGCACGGTTTCTAGGAAGCACACCTTCAGGGAGTCACCGAGGTAAAGAACGCCAAACCGGTTGGCGTCAAGACGGCGTCGAGGATCGCTGAACCGGCTCGGCGACTTCCCGTACCCCAATGGATCAGGATAGGTACTCCCGTAGATCCGACCGAACGTCCGACCCCGCGGTATGGTCTCGATTTCGAGCTTTGCGCGCGCGAAATCGGGTGGAGGTGGAACGCCGGGCATTCAGTCGAAATCGCCCCTGGCCATGCCTTCCGCCGCGGCCAAAACCGAGGCGTCATCGCCTTTTTGAAGGGCTTGAAGGCCGGTCCGCCCATCGAGGGCACCATGGCGCGACACCAGAAACCGATAGACGGCCCAGGCACTATTGCCCAACATGGCATGCAGCGCCGGCAATGCGCCGAAGGGACGACCGTCCTTGTCAAGTTGCCAGACAGGAAAGCGGAAACCACGTTTGGCCCCATCGATCCCGAGTACCTGTCCGCTTTGCCGCCTGGCGTTGACCGTCACACGCGACGTACCAAGCAGCTTGGCAAAGGCATCCGCGCTCAGCATCTCCTCGCCTGCGACAATTTCGGCGACACGCTTGCGGCCGCGCGCGCGCGCTCCGGCAAGAGTCGCCTCGAGTTCGGCATCGGGCATGCCCGCGTCCTCGACGGGAAAGGCATCGTCTGAAGCGATCAGTTGCTCTTCGACCGGTGTGATCGTCTGCGCATCAGCCGCCGGATCGACCTCTACCCGGAACGATACGCGGTGGCCGATCTTGCGGCTGCGTGCGATCGCTTCCTGATAGCGTTCGAGCAATACCTTCTTGAAGTCTGCCTGCGCCGGAAGCTTCGTCGTGAAGCTCAGGGTGGCGACTCCCACCTGCGATGCGGTCCCGCTATGATTGCTGCGCTTTGGAGCGACCATGATGACAACCTCCTGCTGGCACCAATATGGTTATAGATCGCAAGTTCGTCAAGTTCGATAATCTCGTAAAGTTAGTAGCGAATGACTGCGGACGAAAACTTCACCTGCCCGTCGTCTCGCGCAGGTCGAGCTCACCGACCGGGTTGAGCGCTCCCTGTTTTGTCACCTTCAGCCCGCCCTGGATCATGCTTGTCGAGACAAGTGGCCGCGAGAGCACCCGTTCGACCAGGTCCCGCCAATTTCGAGCCAGAGCGAGCGCCCTTGTTTGAGCCGCTCCATCTGGCTTTTCGCCAGCACGGGGTCGGAACAAGAACTGTTCCCAGCGACACGCCGCCTTTATCAACCAAAGACAGCAATATCCTTGTTATCCATGGCTTTTCATGCGATTCTTCGGGCTTGATCCGGAGGACCGAGAATGCGTGAAACGATGCTTGCAGCGCTTTCCAATATTCGGACCGTTGAAGAAATGATCGTGGCCTTCCGGGATGAAGAACATTGTCGGAGATTGCTGGAAAGCATGGTGTGGCCGGATGGCCGGATCTGCCCCGCCTGCGGGTACAAACGCTCGATTGCGCTTGCCGGCCGCGATACGGGCAAGCGGCGCGCCCGGCCGGGTCTTTATCAATGTTCCAGCGGCGATTGCCGGTTCCAATTTACGGTGACGACACACACGCCGCTGCACGCGACCAAGCTTCCCTTGCGTGTCTGGCTGAAGGCCATGTGGCTGTTGCTGCAATCCGACAAGGGCTTGTCCTCGGTGCGCCTGGCCGAGGCGCTCGGGGTGAGCCAGCCAACGGCTTGGCGGATGGGACACGCACTGCGTCTCATGGTGGTGCGGGAGAACATGCTCGCCGGCACGGTGGAGATCGACCATTTCCATCTCGGTGGAAGGCCCAGAAAGAATCCCGACGAACCGCCTCCGGGCCGGGGCCGGAAAGGCCAGGCGAATACGGACAAAACGCCAGTCATCGCAATGGTGCGGCGGCCGACTCACGTCATGCCTGGCACTCT
>RXJA01000225.1 GCA_003963455.1 Hyphomicrobiales bacterium | reverse complement strand
GGCAAGCAGAACGAGATAGTTGAGGTTCATTCCAGTTGTGCGGTTATCAGGCTGGACTTTTTTCCGCAACGTCAAAAAAGGCCTGTCGCAACGAAAGTGTCATGGAGCCGGGATGGCCATTTGCGATCGGCGCGCCGTCGATTTCGACCACAGGCATAGCAATTGTCGTCGCGGAGCTGATGAACGCCTCCTTGGCCGCCTTGGCCTCGGCGACCGAAAAGCCACGTTCCTCGATCTTGAGGCCAAGCTTTGTGGCGACATCGAAAAGCGTCGTGCGGGTGATGCCGCGCAGGATGCCATGCTCGGCCGGCCGGGTGACCAGGACACCGTCCCGGGTAACGATCCATGCGTTGGACGAGCCGCCTTCCTTGACGTTGCCGTCGGCGTCGACGAACCAGGCCTCCTGGGCGCCGGCTTCCTTGGCCTTCTGCTTGGCAAGCACATTGGGCAAGAGGCCCGTGCTTTTTATGTCGACCCGGTCCCAGCGATTCTCAGGCACGGTGATGACCTTGATTCCGGTCTCGACCCGCTTCGCTCCCGCGGCCGGATCGGCTTTTCTGGCGGTTATGACCAGGGATGGCCTGGTGCCTGCCGGCGGAAAGACAAATTCGCGGCTGGCAACGCCGCGCGTCACCTGCACATAGACAAGGCCGTTGACCACGCCGTTGCGATTGACCACCTCGCGCAGCAGGATCGGCAGGACGCCTTCCGAGACCGGCCATGCGATCGACAGTTCCTTCAGCGAGCGCTTGAGCCGGGCAAGGTGGCGCGGCATGTCGACGATATGGCCGCGCGCCACCTCGCAGACCTCATAGACGCCATCGGCGAACTGGTAGCCCCGGTCCTCGATATGGACGCTGGCTTGAGAATGGACGACGTAGCGCCCGTTGACATAGGCAATGCGCGGCATGGGCATCCTCAGGGAAATATCCGGCTTTCTTAGGCGATTCCGCCCCTGCCGTAATGAACAATCGCGTGGGCCAAAGCCGGTCCAGGGGGTCTACCCAATTCCGGACGGAAGGTTACGGCGAAGCCGCCGAGCCTAACAGCTGCGCACTTTTCCTCGAATCGCCTACACGCCGAGCGACTTCAGCTTGCGGTGGAGCGCCGAGCGCTCCATGCCGATGAATTCGGCGGTCTTCGAGATGTTGCCGCCGAAGCGGTTGATCTGGGCGATCAGATAGTCCTTCTCGAACTGCTCGCGCGCCTCGCGCAGCGGAAGCGCCATGATGTGCTGGTCCGACTGGTTGGGCGTGCGTGGCATCACGTCGCCGATCTCGGAAGGCAGAAGGTCGGCGGTGATCGGCGCGTCGGCCTCTTCACCGCGAGCCAGAATCATCAGCCGCTCGACATTGTTGCGCAACTGGCGAACGTTGCCCGGCCAGTTGTGCGCCTGCAGCACGGCGAGCGCATCGTCGCCGATGCGGCGCGGCTTGATGCCGGCCTGGCGCGCGATCTGCTTCATGAAATTGTCGACGAGATAGGGAATGTCCTCGCGCCGCTCGGCGAGCCCGGGCACCATGACAGGAACCACAGCCAGGCGATGGTAGAGGTCCTCGCGGAAGCGGCCATCGGCGATCATCGCCTCGAGGTTCTGCGAGGTGGACGAGATGATGCGCACATCGACCTTGACGCGCTTGGTGCCGCCTACCCGCTCGAACTGCTGCTCCACCAGCACGCGCAGAATCTTGTTCTGCGTTTCGCGCGGCATGTCGGCCACTTCGTCGATGTAGAGGATGCCGCGATGCGCCTCTTCGAGCGCGCCCACCTTGCGCTCGGTGCCGTTCGATTCAGTGCCGAACAGCTCTATCTCCATGCGCTCGGGCGTGATCGTGGCAGCGCTCAGCGTCACGAACGGACCGGTCTTGCGGGACGACAGCGCGTGGATGGCGCGCGCCGTCAGTTCCTTGCCGGATCCGGAGGGGCCGATGATCATGACGCGGCTGTTGGTGGGAGCGACACGCTCGATGGTCTGCCGCAACTGGCTCATCGCCGACGACATGCCGATCAGATCGAAGGTCTCGCCGCTGCGCTGCTTGAGGTCGGAGACCTCGCGCCGCAGCTTGGACGTCTCCAGGGCGCGCTCGGCAACCAGGATGAGTCGATCGGCCTTGAACGGCTTCTCGATGAAGTCGTAGGCGCCGCGCCGGATGGCCGAGACCGCCGTTTCGATGTTGCCGTGGCCGGAAATCATCACCACAGGCATGTTGGGATGCATGGTCTTGATCTCGTCGAGCAGCGCCAGGCCGTCGAGGCGAGAGCCCTGCAGCCAGATGTCGAGGAAAATCAGCCGCGGAGCGCGGTCGGCGATCGCCGCCAGCGCGCTGTCCGCATCATGTGCCGTGCGGGTTTCGTGACCCTCGTCGCTCAGGATACCGGCGACAAGTTCGCGGATGTCTTCCTCGTCATCGACGATGAGAATGTCAGACGCCATTACCGACCTTTTCAGTTTCTCGTTCGTGTTCGCTTCGACCTTCACCGCGTGGCGGCGCGGCTACGACCGTCGCCGAGGGCAGGATGATGGAGATCATCGCGCCCCGGCCACCGTGGAAATCCACTGGCGCGTCGTGCAATTCGAGACGGCCGCCATGGTCCTCCACGATCTTCTTGACGATAGCGAGGCCAAGCCCGGTGCCCTTCTCGCGTGTCGTCATATAGGGCTCGAGAAGCCTTTGGCGATTCTCGCGCGGCAGCCCCTTGCCGTTGTCGATAACGTCGATCCGTATGGCGCCATCTTGGCGCGCGGCCTGAATCCGGATTGTGCCGTCCGAACGGTGCTCCGGATCAAGTCCGTCGATCGCCTCGGCGGCGTTCTTGATGACGTTGCCGAAGGCCTGCGCCATCAGGCGGCTGTCGAATGTGCCCTTCAGCGGCTCACTGCCGAAATCGCGTTCGAAGGCGATGTCGGAGCGGCTGACCTCGACCAGGAAAGACGCCTCGCGAAGCGATTCACGCAGGTCGATCGTCTTCATCTCCGGCTTCGGCATGCGGGCGAAGGCCGAGAATTCGTCGACCATGCGGCCGATGTC
>RXJA01000585.1 GCA_003963455.1 Hyphomicrobiales bacterium | reverse complement strand
TTTAACCACTCGGGCACCTCTCCAGTCTGCCGCCGGAGCCATGCAACGAGGCATTCGCACCGATCCGGAGCCCGAGTAGACGACTTCTCCGAAATCAGCGAAGCGCCTTATGGCGGCAAGGCCGGTGGGTGTCAACCGGCGCGGCCAGGGTTTTTCGAGGATGTTTCACATCAATTGTCACGACCCATATCCTTAGCCGGACGGGGCGGCTATAGAAGCCCGCATGAGCGACGACAAAAGCGACAAGCCCGGCACGCGCAAGGACACTCATTATGCCAAGCTGAGGCGCGCGCATCGCGACCAGAAGGCGGGCGGGCCGCCGGCATTCCGGCCGCGCCAGCCGGTCCTGCCTGGCGAAGCACCCAGCGACGGCCTGGTGCGGCTTTACGGCCTGCACACGGTGCGCGCCGCGCTCGACAATCCGCGCCGCAAGATCAGGAAAATGCTGGTGACCCGCAACGCCGCCGAGCGGCTTTCGGTCGGCGATCTTGCCGCCCTGCCCTTCAAAGCCGAACTGGTCGAGCCGAAGGACATCGACAGGATCACAGGGTCGGACGCCGTGCATCAGGGGGTGCTGATCGAGGCCGAACCGCTTAAGCCGAAGCGTCTCGACGCGCTCGGCGACACAAAGCTGGTGCTGGTGCTCGACCAGGTGACGGACCCGCACAATGTCGGCGCGATCCTGCGCTCCGCGGTCGCTTTCGGCGCCGGCGCGCTGATCACCACCGCCCGTCATAGCCCTCAGGAATCCGGCGTGCTTGCCAAATCCGCATCGGGCGCGCTGGAGCATATCGACCAGATCGAGGTGAAGAACCTCGCCGACGCGCTGGGGCAACTGCATGATGCCGGCTTCCAGACCATCGGGCTCGATTCCGAAGGGCCGGCCGAGCTCGAAAAGACCTTCGACGGCGACAAGATCGCGCTTGTGCTGGGCGCAGAGGGCAAAGGGTTGCGGCAAAAAACGCGCGAGACGGTGGCCGCGCTCGCCCGCCTCGACATGCCCGGCGCCATCCATTCGCTCAACGTGTCGAACGCGGCGGCGGTCAGCCTCTACGCGGCGAATGCATTCCTGAAGCGCGGCTGAGCGCGGATCGACATCACCTCGAAGCGAAAAACGGGTTCCGGCGAGCAACGCAGGAACCCGTTCTCTGACAGGAAAAGAGCAGGCGGCGTGGGAACGTTGAGCCGCCCTCTCCTTACCTTGAGAACTTGCCGCAATTCCGGACGGAAAACCGTTTCACACTTTTCCTGGAATTGCTTTAGGCTGCCTTGCCCTTGGCCTGCGCAACCTCCGCGCCGACCTCATGCGCCGCCATCCGTTCCAACGCTCTGACCAGCGCCGAGTGATCCTCCTTCGCCCCGCCATTGGCGGCGCAGGAATTGAACAGTTGCTGCGTGGTCGAGGTGTTGGGCAGCGACACGCCGAGCGCCTTGGCGCCCTCCAGCGCCAGGTTGAGATCCTTCTGGTGCAACTCGATGCGGAAGCCCGGCGCGAAGGTGCGCTTGATCATGCGCTCGCCATGCACCTCAAGAATGCGCGAGGCGGCGAGCCCGCCCATCAGCGCCTGCCTGACCTTGGCCGGGTCGGCGCCGGCTTTCGAAGCGAAGACCAGCGCTTCGCCGACGGCTTCGATGGTCAGCGCCACCACGATCTGGTTGGCGACCTTGGTGGTCTGGCCGACGCCGTTCGGGCCGACCAGCGTAATGTTCTTGCCCATCTTCTCGAACACCGGCCTGGCGCGCTCGAAGGCCTTTTCCTCGCCGCCAACCATGATGGTGAGCGAGGCCGCCTTGGCGCCGACTTCGCCGCCCGACACCGGCGCGTCGAGATAGTCGCAGCCGAGCTCGTTGATTTTCTGGGCGAATTCCTTGGTGGCGATCGGCGAGATCGAGCTCATGTCGATGACGAGCTTGCCCTTGGACAGACCTGAGGCAACGCCGTTCTCGCCGAAGAGAACGTCCGCGACCTGGGGCGTGTCGGGCACCATGGTGACGATGATGTCGGCAGCCTCGGCCACCGCATTGTGGCCGGCAACGGTCTTCAGCCCCTTGGCGACGAGGTCGGCCGGCGGCTTGGAGCGGTGGTCGCTGGCGACGACCGGATAACCGGCGTCAAGCAGATGCCCCGCCATCGGCGCGCCCATGATGCCGAGGCCGATGAAACCGATGGTTTCCATTGTTTTGCTCCGTCTTACTTTTACCGAGGTCGCGTTCCTTCGCGCCCCTCTCTGTCCTGCCGGACATCTCCCCCACGAGGGGGGGGATTGGCAGCTTCGGCGCGGCTCTAAGCCGCCGCACTCCCTTGTCCCGCAAACTCCCGGAACCAGCCGAGCCCCTGTTCCGTGCCGGCCATCGGCTTGTATTCGGCGCCGATCCAGCCGGAATAGCCGAGCCGGTCGATGTGGTCGTAGAGGAAGGGATAGTTGATCTCCCCCGTCCCCGGTTCGTGTCGGCCGGGATTGTCCGCAAGCTGGATATGCGCGATGCGGGATAGGTTCGCCTCGATGGTCCGGGCGAGATCCCCCTCCATGATCTGCATGTGATAGATGTCGTATTGCAGGAACAGGTTCTTCGAGCCGATGCGGTCGATCAGCGCCAGGGCCTGGTCGGAATAGTTCAGGAAGAAGCCGGGAATGTCGCGGGTGTTGATCGGCTCGATCAGCAGCCTGATGCCGGCCTGCTCCAGCTTCTTGGCCGCGAAGGCGAGGTTTTCGGCGAAGACGTTTTCCAACACCTTGCGGTCGGCGCCCTGGGGCGCGATGCCGGCCAGGCAATTGATCTGCTCGCAGCCCAGCGCATGGGCGTAGGTGATCGCCTTGGCGACGCCCTGGCGGAATTCCGGCACGCGGTCGGGAAGCGCCGCGATGCCGCGCTCACCCTTCGCCCA
Source organism: Hyphomicrobiales bacterium (assembly GCA_003963455.1). Taxonomy (GTDB): domain Bacteria; phylum Pseudomonadota; class Alphaproteobacteria; order Rhizobiales; family Rhizobiaceae; genus Mesorhizobium. The sequence continues at coordinate 123 of RXJA01000585.1, read as the reverse complement.
GTCGCCGGCCGGCAGGTTGAACAGCACCTGGCTGAGGCCGTTCTTCTTCAGGCGTGCGGCGACGACGTCCGGCGCGTGATCGTAGGGGCCGATATATTCGACGCCCTTGAAGCCGGCGCGGGC
>RXJA01000481.1 GCA_003963455.1 Hyphomicrobiales bacterium | reverse complement strand
GCGCAGTACCCGCATCACCGGAAAATCCTCCGTTTCCGTGGCCGTGATGGCCAGGTCGATGGTGACGTCGAAGCGCTGCCGGAACGCGTCGATGATCTCGTCGACGATGATCTCCGGCGCCGAGGCGCCGGCCGACAGGCCAAGCGTCGAAATCCCGGCGATCTCATCCCACGGAATCTCGGCGGCGCGCTGCACGAGAAGCGACATCGCGGCACCCGCGCGCTCCGCCACTTCGACAAGGCGACGCGAGTTGGACGAATTGGGAGCGCCGACGATGAGGAAAAGATCGGCGCCGGGAGCCGTTTCCTTCACCGCTTCCTGGCGGTTGGTGGTGGCGTAGCAGATCGATTCGGCCGCGGCCGCGTGCAGTTCGGGAAACCGCTCCTGGAGCGCCCGGATGATGCCGGCGGTGTCCTCGACCGACAATGTCGTCTGGGTGACGAAGCCCAGCGCCGAAGCGTCGACGGGCACGAAGCGCGCCGCATCGGCCTCGGTCTCGATCAGCGTCACGGCGCCTTCCGGCAACTGGCCCATCGTGCCGATCACTTCCGGGTGGCCGGCGTGGCCGATCAAGAGCACGTGGCGACCGAGGCGCTGGTGGCGCATCGCCTGCTTGTGCACCTTGGAGACGAGCGGGCATGTGGCGTCGAGGTAGAAGAGATTGCGCGCCTCGGCATCCGCCGGCACCGACTTCGGCACGCCATGCGCGGAAAAGACCACGGGCGACTGGCGGTGCTCCGGCGGGATCTCGGACAGTTCCTCGATGAAGACCGCGCCCAGGCTCTGCAGCCCCTCGACGACATAGCGGTTGTGCACGATCTCGTGGCGGACATAGACCGGCGCGCCGTATTTCTTCAGCGCCAGGACGACGATCTGGATGGCACGGTCGACGCCGGCGCAGAAGCCGCGTGGCTGGCAGAGCCTGATCGTCAGCGGGGGCTTTTTCTTAGTCATGAAAACGGGCCGGTTCAGTCGGAATCAATCTCTTTGTCTTGGCGCAATTCCGGACGGAGAACCGCTCACACTTTTCCTGGAATTGCTCAAGGCGAAATGAGGTGCACGCCCCCGCCCTGTCAAGAGCGGCCGGCCTCACGCTTCCTTCGCCGGGCGGCGAAGCCTTAGGATCAGCACAGCGGCAAGGGCGGCGGCCAGCCCGTACCAGGTCACCGCATATTGCAGGTGATTGTTCGGCAGATCGATGATTGTGACGCCACCGACCGGCAGGCCGCCGGGGTTCGGCGTCTTGTCGGCGTCGATGAAGAACGGCACCAGCACGAAGCCGGCAGGCAGGCCGGCGGTCGCCGCCATGACGTCCCGGTCCTTCCAGTAGAAGATGTTCTTGGCGACATCATTGTCGGGAAGCATCATCGACGGCTTGCCGGGCAGCGGGTTGCGGGCGAGTCCGGTGACCGTCACCTTGCCGGCGGTTTCGCCCTGCTGGCGCTTCGCCGGATCCTTGAGGTCGTAAGGGACGAAGCCGCGGTTGATCAGCAGGAAGCGGCCGTCATCGAGCCGCAAGGGCGTGTAGACATTGAAGCCGCTCTCCCCTTCCCAGGTCGAAAAGAAATGCCGCTCGCCCTGGTGCAGGAAGGTGCCTGTCACCGTCACCGGGGTGTAATCGACATCATGGGAAGCGGCGAATTCCTTCTCGACGTCGGCCAGCGCCAGAGGTGCTGAATGGGTGCGCTTGTCGATGGTCGCGAGCAAGCCTTCCTTCCAGTGCAGGCGCTGGACCTGCCAGGTGCCGAGCCCGATCAGGACGGCGAACAGCGCAAGGCCGAGGCCAAGCAGCAATGCCGAGCGCGGCCGCGAATGGCCGGCAGCCGAACCGGTCGCCTCGGTCATTCGTTGGATTCCAGCCTGCCCTCGGAGGCCTTCTTCGAATATTGCAAGGTGATCAGCACACCCTTGATCAGGCGCAGCGCCGTCAGACAGAGCACCAGGGCCAATGGTATCCATAAGATGAAGTGGAGCCAGAGCGGCGGGCTGAGCGTCACCTCCATCCACAGCGCGAGGCCGACGACCACGAAGCCGATGATCAGGATGACGAACACCGCCGGCCCGTCGCCGGCATCGGCGAAGGAATAGTCGAGGCCGCAATTGTAGCAGCGCTTGCCGACGGTGAGGAAACCGGAGAACAGCTTGCCTTCGCCGCAGCGCGGGCAGCGGCCATGCAGGCCCGCCGAAATGGGATCGATGGGTGGCCAGATTGCCTTGTCTTCGCTCATCCCGGCACCGTAGACCCTTTCACTTAGAAAGATAAGGCGGCCACGTCGCCGCGGCCGCCCCTTGCTCTAAGCAATTCCTGGAAAACCGCTGCGCGCTTTTGCCGGAATTGCTTTTATCAGTGGCCTTCGATCAGCGCGCCGTTCGACGCCCAGACGTAGATCGCGCTGAACAGGAACAGCCAGACCACGTCGACGAAGTGCCAGTACCAGGCGGCTGCCTCGAAGCCGAAATGCTGCTTGGGCGTGAAGTCGCCGCGTATCGCGCGCACCAGGCATACGGCCAAGAAGATGGTGCCGATGATGACGTGGAAGCCGTGGAACCCGGTCGCCATGAAGAAGGTGGCGCCGTAGATCGATTCCTTGAACGCGAAGGGCGCGTGCATGTACTCGTAGGCCTGCACCATGGTGAACAGCATACCGAGGCCGACGGTCAGCACCAGGCCGTTGATCAGGCCCTTGCGGTCGCCATGCAACAGCGCGTGGTGCGCCCAGGTCACCGTCGTGCCCGACAGCAGCAGGATGATGGTGTTGTAGAGCGGCAGGTGGAAGGGATCGAGGACCTCCATGCCCTTCGGCGGCCAGACACCGCCGGTGAAGGCGGTGCGGGCGTATTGCTGTGCCTCGCCCGGGAACAGGCTGGCATCGAAGAAGGCCCAGAACCAGGCGACGAAGAACATCACCTCGGAGGCGATGAACATGATCATGCCGTAGCGCAGGTGCAGCGACACCACGCGCGTGTGGTAGCCCTCATGCGCTTCCTTGATGGTGTCCGACCACCAGGCGAACATCGTGTAGAGCACGATGATCATGCCGATGAAGAACAGCCACGGATTGGCGATG
>RXJA01000577.1 GCA_003963455.1 Hyphomicrobiales bacterium | reverse complement strand
GCGCGGCGAATGTCGCTTCTCTGTCGGCCCACCGCGCGATTGATCAGACGAACAGCGCTGTCGAAACCTGGCAAGCCTTGCTCGGCGACGGCTCGGTCCGCAGGCTTGCGATCACCAACAAGGAGCTCGATGACCTGTTTCAGCGGACGGGCAATGCCGCGGCGATTGCACGCCCTCAGGCGGGCGACCCGGACGCCTCCTTCGTCGATGTCTATGTAGCGCTGGCGAGCGTGCCGACGATCGGCCGATCACTGCTCGGCGACGCCGAATATGATCGCCTTCGCCAGGACCTGAAGCCCGGCCAGCAGGCGATCCTCGTCGCCGGCGACGGACCGTATTCCTTTCGCGGCTCCGGCTACGTGCGCGGCGGCATCTTCGATCGCATCGAGCTGATCCAGAGCGAGGGCAGCATCCGCTTCCGCGACCGCAACTATCGCCGGCTCGGCGCAGTGGCCGCCGAAGGCGCGCCGGACTTTCCCGAGATCGGCGTGTTCGTCACGCCTGACGGTTCGAATCTCGATCCCGGTGCGCCATGGCGGTTCCAACTTCTGGTGCAGCGCGCGACCGGCGCGCTGGACAAGGCATTTGTCACGACGGGGCTCGACTACTCGACCCCCGACAAGTTCCTGACCGCGCCTGTTTCGCCGCCGACGGTTGTCGCGCCAGCGGCGGCCGCACCGACATCGGATGCCGTGGAACCGGCAGCGGCGGACAACGAGCCGCCGCTCTGGCAGCGGATGTGGCAGGCGCGGATGTTCGACATCGCCATCATGCTCGTCGCAATCGGCGTGCTCACCGGCATCTTCTTCTTCCAGGATTTCCTCGTCAAATGGCCCCGCGCCTATGAGCGCGTTCGGCTCGGCTACCTCGCCTTCACGCTTCTGTGGCTCGGCTGGTACGAGCACGCGCAGCTGTCCGTCGTGAACATCCTGACATTCTTCAACTCGCTGCGCGGCGACTTCCGGTGGGACTATTTCCTGCGCGACCCGCTGATTTTCATCCTGTGGTCGGCGATCGCGGCCGCGCTGCTGTTTTGGGGGCGCGGCGCCTATTGCGGCTGGCTCTGTCCGTTCGGCGCGCTGCAGGAGTGGACGAACAAGCTGGCGCGCTGGGCGCACATTCCGCAAGTCCGCGTGCCGTTCTGGCTCAATCAGCGCCTCTGGCCGTTCAAATACATCATCTTCCTCGCTCTGTTCGGCCTGTCCTTCGGCTCGCTCGGCCTTGCCGAGGAGATGGCCGAGGTCGAGCCTTTCAAGACCGCAATCATCCTGCATTTCGCCCGCGAGTGGTGGTTCGTCCTGTTCGCCGTCGGCTGTCTTGCGCCAGGCCTCTTCATCGAACGCTTCTACTGTCGGTACCTTTGCCCGCTCGGCGGCGCGCTCGCCATCCCGGCCCGTGTGCGCATGTTCGATTGGCTCAAACGCTACAAGGAATGCGGCTCGCCCTGCCAGCGCTGCGCCAACGATTGTCCCGTCCAGGCGATCCATCCGGAGGGCATGATCAATCCCAACGAGTGCATCCAGTGCCTTAACTGCCAGGTGCTCTACCACGACGACCAACGCTGTCCGGTGATGATCCAGAAGCGAATCAAGCGTGAGAAGTTCCTGGCGCTGCAGTCGCCATCGATGCTGCCAGAGCCTAAGCGAAAGCCGCGGGTCCTGGTCACCGTCAACGGTCGCGAACCATCCGTGGAACGGAAGCCTGCGGCCAGCCAGGCCGTGTCAACAGAAGGAGAGAACCAATGAAAGACGTCGACAGGCCAGAGGAGCCGGGCGTAAGCCGACGCAAGCTTCTGACCGGGAGCGGCAAGGCCGCAATACTGGCCGGCTTAGCCAGCACAGCCGGCGGGGGAGCCGTCGGCGTCGCCGGATTCACGAGAGCCGCCCATGCCAAGGAGGCAACCAACGAGATCCGCCCGGGTGATCTCGACGAATATTACGGCTTCAGCTCAAGCGGCCAGTGCGGCGAAGTGCGCATTATCGGCTTGCCTTCGATGCGCGAACTGATGCGCATTCCGGTGTTCAATCACTGCAGCGCCACCGGCTGGGGACTTACCAACGAAAGCCGCAGGATTCTGACGGAAGGCCTGATGCCGACCACGCAGGCGTTCCTTGCCAAGCGCGGCGGCGTCTACCCCAATGGCGACCTGCATCATCCGCACATGTCGTTCACGGACGGCACCTATGACGGACGCTATCTGTTCGTCAACGACAAGGCCAATTGCCGCGTCGCGCGCATCCGCTGCGACGTGATGAAGTGCGACAAGATTATCGAAATTCCGAACGCATCGGACATCCACGGACTGCGCCTGCAGAAATATCCGCGGACCGGTTACGTGTTCGCCAACAGCGAGCACATCATTCCGATCCCAAATGATGGAACCGTCCTCGACGATCCGAAGCAGTACTGGTCGGTCTTCACCGCGATAGACGGCGATACCATGAAGGTCGCCTGGCAGGTGCTGGTCGACGGCAATCTCGACAACACCGATGCTGACTACCAGGGCAAGTACGCGTTCTCGACCTGCTACAATTCGGAGCGCGGCGTGACCCTTGCCGACATGACATCGGCGGACCGCGACTGGGTGGTGGTCTTCCACATCAAGCGCATCGAGGATGCAGTCAAGAAAGGCGACTACAAGGAGATCAACGGCGTGCCCGTGGTCGACGGGCGGCAAGGCTCGCGCTACACACGCTATGTTCCTGCAGGCAACAATCCCCACGGGTGCAACACGGCGCCCGACGGCATCCATGTCGCGATCGCCGGCAAGCTCTCACCGACCGTCACGCTTCTCGACGTGCGCCGGTTCGACGACCTCTTCGACGACAAGATCAAGCCGCGCGATGTCATCGTCGCCGAGCCTGAGCTGGGTCTCGGGCCGCTCCACACGGCATTCGACGGCAAGGGCAACGCCTACACCACGCTGTTCCTCGACAGCCAGGTCGTCAAATGGAACCTGGACAAGGCGATCCAGGCCTACGGTGGCGCCAAGGTCGACCCCATCATCCAGAAGCTCGACGTCCACTATCAGCCGGGCCACAATCATACCTCGATGGGCGAGACCAACGAGGCGG
>RXJA01000526.1 GCA_003963455.1 Hyphomicrobiales bacterium | reverse complement strand
CGAATATGCCGACATGCAGATGATCGCCGAGATCTACGGCATATTGCGCGACGGGCTCGGCATGGCGCCCAAGGAGATCGGCAAGGTCTTCGAGAACTGGAACCAGGGCCGGCTCAACTCCTACCTGATCGAGATCACCGCCAAGGTGCTGGCCGCCGACGACCCGAAGACCGGCAAGCCGGTGGTCGACATCATCCTCGACCGCGCGGGACAGAAGGGCACCGGCAAATGGTCGGTGATCGAGGCGCAACAGCTCGGCATTCCGGCGACGGCGATCGAGGCGGCGGTGGCGGCGCGCGTGCTGTCCTCGATCAAGGACGAGCGGCAGGCGGCGGAAAAGGCCTATGGCAATATCGGTGTCGAAAAGATCTCCGGCGACAAGGCAGCGTTGCTCAAGGACCTGGAGTTGGCGCTGTTCGCCGGCAAGATCGCGGCTTACGCGCAGGGCTTCGCGGTGATGAGCGGCGCCTCGAAGGAGTTCAACTGGAACCTGCCGATGCCGACCATCGCCAAGATCTGGCGCGCCGGCTGCATCATCCGCTCGCAGATGCTAGACACGATGGCCGAGGCCTTCGGCTCGGGCAGCGCGTCCACCAACCTTTTGATGGCGCCGGCCTTCATCGCCATGATGAAGGAGGCGCATCCGTCGCTCAGGCGCATCGTGGCGCGGGCCTCCGAAGCCGGATCCCCGGTGCCGGCGCTGTCCTCGGCGCTCGCCTATTTCGACAGCTACCGCCAGGGACGCGGCACGTCGAACCTGATCCAGGCGCAGCGCGACTTCTTCGGCGCGCATGGTTTCGAGCGTATCGGCGAGCAGGGCGCTTTCCACGGCCCATGGGGCAGCGGCGCGGGGCATTAACCGCGATAGGGCAGAACCTCACTCGGCTTGCTCAGCGATTGCAGCGAGCCGGGTTCCTTACCGCCGATCCAGCCGAGCACCGCGCGGGCGAGCTCGGAGCCGGCCAGCCGGAAGTTCTCGTTGACAACGAGCAGTTCGCGCCGGAACAGATGCAGCAGCTCCGAGGACTGTTTCGACACCACATCGACGTCGCGGCCAAGCTTTAGCCCCGCATCCTCGATGCCGGCCACGACGGCGAGCGTGGCGGCGGCGGCGCTGCTGACGAAGCCGTCCGGCCGGTCCTTGCGTCGCATCAATTGCGCGGTCCGCATCCTGATCTGCTCGATCGACTGATCGATGGAGACGGTGTTGAACGGCACCTCCGAGGCGCCGACCTCGCTCAGCGCATCGGCAAAGCCGTTCACCGTATGGCGGTAATAGGTGAGGCCGACCGGCGGCGTCACAAGCGCCAGCCGGTTGCGGCCCTTGCCTGCGAGCGCGCGCACCGCTTCGCCGGCAAAGGCGTAATTGTCGAAGTCGTGATAGGGATGCACCAGGCCCATGTCGGTGCGGCCATGCGTGGCGAAGGGAATGCCGCGCTCCAGCATATAGCGCGCCCGCGGATCGTTGGGCTGCGTGCGCGAGATGATGACCCCGTCGGCCGAGCCCGTCTCGACCAGGTAGCGCACGGGGTCCAGCGGGTCCTGCGAGCGCGAATAGGGCGTGACGATGAGGTGGTAGGGTGTATCTGCGATCACTTCGGTGACGCCGTAGATGATGTCCGAGACGAAGCTCATCAGCTCGTGCTCGGTGTTCAGCACAAGCGAGATGACGTTGGTCTTGCCGGTCCTCAGGCGTACGCCGGCGCGGTTCGGGCGATAGCCGATCTGCTTGGCGACGAGCTGGACGCGGCGCCTGGTCTCTGCGCCGATCTCGGGCGCGTCCTTCAGCGCACGCGACACCGTCGTGACGCCGAGCCCGGTCATGAAGGCGAGCGTCTTCAGCGTCGGCCGCTCCTTGCCCGACGCGTCGTCGTCTTTCTTCGTTACCCGTCTATCCATTCGTCCCGCCCGTCAGGCGCATAGCAGCCGCAGGGCCGGCCGGCAATCGTGCGGTGTTGACATTCGCGCGACCTTGAGGCTGCAGTCCGGTCCAATATACTGAAACGTTACAGATTGCCAATCTTCGTGATCGACCGGCAAGGTCTCGACCTTTGAAGGCCGGGTGCGGAGATGAGTCGAAAGTCGCTGGAATCACAAAGAAATATCAATTTTGGATCGATTTCAGCGTCAATCAGCCACTCCGACGCTTGCGCTGCGATCTTGGGAGAAAGATTTTGTTCGTGTCTCGAAAAAAGTTCTATTGGCTTCAAGGCGAGGGGTTGCCTATGCCGATCATTTGCCGTATCCAAAATCTGTAACGTTTCAGATTCTGGGAGGAAGCCGAAATGCGATACAAATTCCTGACCGCCGCGTTTGCCGCGACGGCCGCACTCAACATCGCCGGTCCGGCGGGCGCGACCGACCTGGAAGTCACCCATTGGTGGACCTCCGGCGGCGAGGCGGCGGCGGTAGCCGAGCTCGCCAAGGCATTCGACGCGACGGGAAATCACTGGGTCGACGGCGCCATCGCGGGCTCCGGCGGCACGGCGCGGCCGATCATGATCAGCCGCATCACGGGCGGCGATCCGATGGGCGCTACCCAGTTCAACCACGGCCGCCAGGCGGAGGAACTGGTGCAGGCCGGGCTGATGCGCGACCTCACCGATATCGCCACCAAGGACAAGTGGACGGAGGTCGTGCGGCCGAAGAGCCTGCTCGATAGCTGCACCATCGGTGGCAAGATCTATTGCGTGCCGGTCAACATCCATTCCTGGCAGTGGCTGTGGCTGTCCAACGAGGCCTTCCAGAAGGCCGGCGTGCCGTTGCCGAAGGACTGGAATGAATTCGTGGCGGCCGCGCCCGCGCTGGAGAAGGCCGGCATCATCCCGCTCGCCGTCGGCGGGCAGCCCTGGCAGGCATCGGGCGCCTTCGACGTGCTCCTCGCCGCGGTCGGCGGCACTGACGCCTTCCTCAAGGTGTACAAGGACAAGGACGCGAAGTTCGCCGGCGGCCCCGAGATCGCCAAGGTGTTCAAGGCAGCCGACGACGCCCGCAAGATGGCCAAGAACACCAATGTGCAGGACTGGAACCAGGCGACCAATCTGGTCATCACCGGCAAGGCCGGCGGCCAGATCATG
>RXJA01000005.1 GCA_003963455.1 Hyphomicrobiales bacterium | reverse complement strand
GGTCGCTCCCTTGACGATCTCGGTGACCTTACCCTTGAGGATATTGCGGGCGCTGATCTTCATGCGTCTCTCCTTGAGCATCGCTGTTTCCCACCCATCGTAGGCCGGGACCTCGCCGGCGCACAATGCCATGGCGGGTGAAAAGCCTTCCCTTGTTATGTTCATCCGGATATATCGGTCCAAGGCTTTGGGCCGAACGGATTTTGAACAAGGGAGACACTTCATGACGGGCAAGGGTTTTGGATTGAAGGCGATCGCCGTTGGCGGTCTGGCGGCAGCGCTGATGACGGCGGTGCCGGCGGCCCATGCCGACGACAAGGTGGTGGTGTTCGCCGCGGCGAGCCTCAAGGACGCGCTCGATGCGGTCAACAAGGCATGCGAGCCGGAAGTCGGTGAAGCCGCGACCATTTCCTACGCGGCGAGCTCGGCGCTGGCCAAGCAGATCGAAGGCGGCGCGCCGGCCGACGTTTTCGTCTCGGCCGACCTCGACTGGATGAAGTATCTCTCCGACAAGAAGCTGACCAAGCCGGATACCGAGGTGAAGCTGCTCGGCAACCAGATCGTGCTGGTGGCGCCGAAGGATTCCACGGTCGAGACCAAGGTCGAGAAAGGCTTCGACCTCGCCAAGCTGATCGGCGACGGCAAGCTTGCCATGGCCGATTTCAAGGCCGTTCCGGCAGGCAAATACGGCAAGGCGGCGCTGGAATCGCTGGGCGTCTGGTCGTCAGTCGAGGGCAAGGTCGCGCAGGCCGAGAACGTGCGTGCGGCACTCAAGCTGGTGTCGACGGGCGAGGCGGCGCTGGGCATCGTCTACGCCACCGACGCGCATGCCGAAAAGGGCGTGAAGGTCGTCGGGACCTTCCCGGAAGAATCGCATCCGCCGATCATCTATCCGATTGCCCAGACCGCGGATTCGAAGGACAAGGACACGGCTGCCTTCCTGAAATGCGTCGAGTCGGCCAAGGCCGCCGAGCTCTTCAAGGAGCAGGGCTTCTCGGTGCTCGCGCCGAGCAACTGAGAAAGACCGCGCAAATACAACGATGAATTGGCTGCTGGACCTCACTCCCGACGAATGGAATGCGGTCCGGCTGTCCATCAAGGTGGCGACGGTGGCGATGATCGCCAGCCTGCCGCCGGGCATATTGATCGCGCTCCTGCTGGCGCGCGGGCGTTTCTGGGGCAAGACCCTGCTCAACGGGCTGGTGCATCTGCCGCTGATCCTGCCGCCGGTGGTGACCGGCTACCTGCTCCTGCTCACCTTCGGCCGGCGCGGGCCGGCCGGCGCCTTTCTTGCCGAGCATTTCGGCATCGTCTTTTCATTCCGCTGGACCGGCGCGGCGTTGGCCTGCGGCGTCATGGGCTTTCCGCTGATGGTGCGGGCCATCCGGCTCTCCATCGAGGCGGTCGACCGCAGAATCGAGGCGGCGGCCGGCACGCTCGGAGCCAATCCGCTCTGGGTGTTCGCCACCATCACGCTGCCGCTGATCCTGCCCGGGCTGATCGCCGGCGCGATTCTTTCCTTCGCCAAGGCGATGGGCGAATTCGGCGCCACCATCACCTTCGTCTCCAACATACCCAACGAAACGCAGACGCTTCCCTCGGCGATCTATACTCTCACACAGGTGCCTGGCGGGGACGAGGGCGCGCTCAGGCTGACGCTGATCTCGATCGCCATCTCGATGGTCGCGCTGGTCGCGTCGGAAGTGCTGGCGCGGCGCGTCGGCCGGCGGATGGACATCGAATGACGCTCTCCGTCGATATCCACCATCGGCTTGGCGACTTCGCCATGGAAGCCCGCTTCGAGAGCGCCGGCCGGCTGACGGCGCTGTTCGGGCCGTCTGGCTCGGGCAAGTCGACGCTGATCAACCTGATCGCTGGGCTGATCCGTCCGGACAAGGGTTGCATCGCCATCGACGGACGCGTGCTGGTCGACACCACCGCGCGCATCTTCGTGCCGGTGCACAAGCGGCGGATCGGCATGGTGTTCCAGGATGCGCGGCTGTTCCCGCATATGAGCGTCGGCGGCAATCTGCGCTACGGCCGCTGGTTCACGCCGTCTTCCGAACGCTACGCCAAGGTGGATGCGGTGGTCGACCTGCTCGGCATCGGCCACCTGCTCGACCGGCGGCCGGCGAAACTGTCGGGCGGCGAAAAACAGCGCGTGGCCATCGGCCGCGCCCTGCTTGCCAGTCCGAGACTGCTTTTGATGGACGAGCCGCTCGCCTCGCTCGACGACGCGCGCAAGGCCGAGATACTGCCCTATGTCGAACGACTGCGCGACGAGACGAAAATCCCGATCGTCTATGTCAGCCATTCCGTAGCCGAGGTGGCGCGACTGGCCAGCGACGTCGTGGTGCTTGCGCAAGGCGGGGTCGCGGCCGCGGGCCCGACCGAGGCGATCATGCGGCGGCTCGACCTTTTGCCGGCGGGAGAACGCGGCGAGGGCGGCGCGGTGCTCGACACCAAGGTTCTGCGCCACGACGAGACTTTCGGCATGACGGTGCTTGCCTCGCAGGCCGGCGAAATCCGCGTGCCGAAGCTGGCGAGAGCGGCCGGCGCTACGGTTCGGATACGCATCCGCGCCCGCGACGTGATGGTCGGCATCGAGAAACCCGTCGGCCTCAGCGCGCTCAACATCCTGCCGGGAATAGTGGTCAGCATGAAACCGGGCGAGGGGCCCGAGGTCGAGGTCGGGATCGATTGCCACGGCGCGGTCGTGATCGCGCGGATCACCGAACAATCGCGGCAGGCGCTTGGTCTCAAGCTGGGTCGCCAGGTCTTCGCGGTCATCAAGACGGTGAGTTTCGACCACGCAAACACCGGCGCCGGCCTGCCGGCCGAAGCCGACGTTTGAGGAGTTCGATCATGTCGCTATGTATATTTGGAATAGCGCTTCCTTCCCCCAGGGGCTATTGTCGTGCCGTGAAATCCGAGGAGATGAAATGCCGTCGCTCAGCCTGCGGATAAATCTCGACCCCGACGGGCGGATCGGCCCGGGCAAGATCGAGCTTCTGGAGCAGATCGCCGCCTTCGGCTCGATCTCGGCCGCGGCGCGCGGCATGGAGATGTCCTACAAGCATGCC
>RXJA01000459.1 GCA_003963455.1 Hyphomicrobiales bacterium | reverse complement strand
GCAGCTTGCCGATCGTGTTCGTCGTGCTCTTGCCGGCGACGAGATCGACCAGCACCACGCGCCCGCCCGCCTTCTGCACCACGTCGGCGCCAACCACGGTCTCGACCGTGTAATCCGCGCCCTTGACCAGGATGTCCGGCAGAAGCGCTTCGATCAGCTTGAGCGGCGTATCCTCCTCGAAGACGACGACGGCATCGACCGAGGCAAGCGCTGCCAGCACGCAGGCGCGGTCATGCTGGTTGTTGACGGGACGCCCCGGCCCTTTCAGCCGGCGCACCGAGGCGTCGCTGTTGAGGCCGAGCACCAGCCGGTCGCACTGGCTGCGCGCCGCATGCAGCAAACTGACATGACCAGCATGCAGGATGTCGAAGCAGCCATTGGTGAAGCCTACCGTGAGGCCCTCTTCCTTCCACGCCGCCACCATCCTGGCCGCCGCATTGGCGTCAAGAATGGCATCGGTATGAGCCGTCGGCCCATGGGAGCGGAACAGCGCACCGGCCAGTTCCTCGACGTTGAGCCGCGCCGTGCCGCGTTTTCCCACCACGACGCCGCCGGCCGCATTGGCGATGACGGCCGCATGCACCCGATCGGCGCCGGCGGCGAGCGAAAGCGCGAAACTGGCGATGACCGTGTCGCCCGCGCCGGAAACGTCGAACACTTCGCGCGCCTGGGTGGAGATGTGGCGAGCGTCCTCGGCGGATACCACGCTCATGCCCTTCTCGCTGCGCGTGGCGACGATATACTCGAAATCATGCGCGGCGATCAGGTCGCGCGCCGCCGCCACGATCTCGTCGTCGCCGAACACCTTGCGTCCGACCGCTTCGCCAAGCTCCTTGCGGTTCGGCGTCACCGCGGTGGCGCCGGCATAGCGCGCATAGTCGCGCCCCTTCGGATCGACCAGCACCGGCTTGCCGGCATCGCGGCAGATCGCGATCAGCTCGCCGGCGACGCCGTCAAGCAGGATTCCCTTGCCGTAATCGGAAAGGATGACGATGTCGGCGCGCCCAAGCGCCGCCTGGAAATGGTCGATGAGCCTCGCCCGCTCGGCGGAGGTCAGCGGCTTGATCTCCTCTTCGTCGAAGCGCAGCACCTGCTGGTTGAGCGCGCTGAAGCGGCTTTTCGACGAGGTCATGCGGTCCTGGCGCTGCAGGAGCCCGTCGGCATCGACGCCAATCTCGCTGAGCATGCGCATCAGGTTGTTGCCCGCCTGGTCCGCGCCGATCACCGAAACGGGGATGGCTGTCGCGCCGAGCGAAACGATGTTGGAGACGACATTGCCGGCGCCGCCCATGTTCAGCATCTCGCCCCGTCCATGCAGAACGGGGATCGGGGCCTCCGGCGAGATGCGCTCGATGACGCCGCTGACGAAGCGATCGAGGATGAAATCGCCCACCACCAGCACGGTGACGTCGCCGAAACGGGCGATGATGCGATGCAAGGGTTCCGGGGAAGGCGGAGGGTGCTTGATCATCTCACTCGCGGTATCGCTGAAGAAGGCCGGACTTGATTAGATTTCGGCGCCGGAATTGTGGCGTGGGTTGCTCAAGGCGAGCCGATATACCGCAATTCGGGCGAGCGCAACGGCAGGCCCGGTGCGGCCGCGGCAATCAGCTCCTCTGAAGGGCGACGTGGACACCGAGGCCGACCAGCACGGCGCCGCCAGCGCGCTGCATCAGCCGCTGCGCGCGTCCTGAGCGCCGGAGCCGCGCAATCATCGCGCCGGCAAGGAAGACGCAAACGATGTCGGCGGAGGAGAACATCAGATTGACGATCGTTCCAAGCACGACGAACTGCAGCCAGACCGGAAACGCCGCCGAGGCATCGATGAATTGCGGCAGGAACGCCATGAAGAAGATCGCCGTCTTGGGATTGAGCACCTCGACAGTGATGCTTTCGAAAAAGGCGCGCCGGGCCGATTTCCGCTCGATCAAGGGCAGAGCCGCATCGCCGTCGGTCCGTTTTCGGAACATGGAAACGCCGAGCCAGATCAGATAAAGCGCGCCGACGAGCTTGACCGCCAGATAGAGCGGCGGCACGGCATGAAACAGGACGGACAGGCCAGCGGCGGCCGCGAAGACATGCACATAGCCGCCGAGATGGATGCCGAGAGCCGCCGTCAACCCAGACCAGCGCCCGCGCGCCATCGTCTGCGCGGCGGCGTAGAGCATGGCAGGACCGGGGATGTAGGCGAAGATGGACGTCGTGGCGAAGAAAGCGATCAGCAGTTCGGTCGATGGCATTCTGTTCCCTCACGAGTTGGGCACGACTGAAGCGGGGGCTTTGCGGCCTCACTGTGGCGCGCAGGACCGCCTGCTTTATCGACACTCCCGCCTACCTCCCCTATAAGAGCCGGAATCTCAAGCGGATAGAGGGCTCCATGATCATCGTTACGGGCGGCGCCGGAATGATCGGCTCCAACATCGTCGCCGCTCTCAATGCCGAGGGGCATGACGACATCGTGGTGGTCGACGATCTCACCGACGGCCACAAGATCGCCAACCTCGCCGACCTTCGCATCGCCGACTATCTCGACAAGGACGATTTTCTCGCCCAGCTCGACAATGGCGCGCTCGGCCGCATCGAGGCTGTCTTCCACCAGGGCGCGTGCTCGACCACCACCGAGTGGAACGGCAAGTTCATGATGGAGGTGAACTACACCTATTCGAAGCGGCTCCTGCACGCCTGCCTCGACCTGCGCGTGCCCTTCCTCTATGCCTCCTCCGCGTCCGTCTATGGCGGCGGCAGCGAGTTCCGCGAGGAGCCCGAGTTCGAGCGCCCGCTCAACGTCTACGCCTATTCGAAGAAGCTGTTCGACGACTACGTCCGCCGCAACGTCGACGCCGATCATTCGCAGGTGACCGGCCTGCGCTACTTCAACGTCTACGGACCGCGCGAGGCGCACAAGGGCGCCATGGCCTCGGTCGCCTTCCATTTGTTCAACCAGGTCGAGCGCGGCGAAAATCCGAAACTGTTCGGTGCTTATGGCGACTTCGGCCCCGGCGAGCAGAGCCGCGACTTCATCCATGTCGGCGATGTCGCCGAGGTCAATCTGTGGCTTTGGAAACGAGGCCTGAGCGGCATCTTCA
>RXJA01000087.1 GCA_003963455.1 Hyphomicrobiales bacterium | reverse complement strand
GCGAGGGGCGGAGACAGGGGGGCTTTCGGCAAACTGGTCGAAAGGCACTATGGCTTCGTCTATCGCGCCGCCTATCGCTGGTGCGGCCGCAAGGCAGACGCCGAGGACATCGCCCAGGACGTCTGCGTGCGGCTCGGTCGCGCGATCCGCGATTATCAGGGCAGCGGCGCCTTCACGACGTGGCTGTACGCCATGACGCTGAACGCGGCGCGCGACATGATGCGCAAGCGCGCCCGCGACACCGCCAAGACCGATGCCTACGGCGCCTATGCGCTGATCGCCGGCGAAGCGTCGGCGGAGGCCGACGATCCGGCCGAGGCGCTGTGGGCGGCGGTTCGGATACTGCCCGACAAGCAGCGCGACGCGGTGCTGCTGGTCTATGGCGAAGGTCTCAACCACGCTTCGGCTGCGGAGGTGATGGCGATCTCGGAGACGACGGTTTCCTGGCATATCCATGAAGCGAAGAAACGGCTGAAGGTGCTGATGCGTTCAGCCGGGGAAGTGTGATCATGGTCGACGACAACGAACTCGAAAGGCTGCGCGATCTCGCGGTACCGGCGCCGGACGGCGCGGCGAAGGCGCGTGCGCTCGCCGCCGCGATGGCGGCATTCGACCTCGACGAAAATACTTCGACCGCCCCCCAAGGATCGCCGGCAGGCCTTCGTCTCACTGAGCGAGCACAAAAGCTCTGGAGAGACATCATGCAACGGAAACTCATTGCCACGCCGGCGATCACGGCGTTGGTCGCGCTGCCCATCGCCGGCTATGCCGCTTTCGAGATGCTGAAGGAGCAGCCGCCGGTCACCGGCGGTAACGGCACCGTCACCGAAACGGTGGCCGACAAGCCGGTGGCGCAGAAGCCTGCGCCGGAGCAACCGGCGATCAACGAACCGCTGGCGGCTGCGCCTGCCAAGGAGAAGAAGACCGACGCGGACACCGAGACGCGCGCCAATTCACAGTTGGCACCCGCAGCGCCAAAGCCGGCGGCAGAGGTCGACAGCCTGCTCAAGCAGGAAGCGGCACCAGAGGCCATGCCCGCGCCTTCCGAGAGCGGCCAACTTACCGTCGGCGCCAAGGCTGGTTCGAAAGCCAGGTTGACGATGCAGTTATTGCCGCCGTCTAAGGATGAAGCTGCGAGGGCCGATCAGGCGCCGGCAGGGGTAGCGGCCGCCACACCGGCGTCTCCTCCGGCAATGGCTGATTCCAAGCTGATGGTGCAGCCCGCACCCATGCCATCCGACCAGTTGCAGCCGCGGGAGGAGAACCGCGACCGCATCGAGACCTTCAAGACCAATCCGGTGCATGAGACCGCGCAGGATCCTGTCTCGACCTTCTCGATCGATGTCGACACGGCTTCCTATTCCTTTGTGCGCCGGTCGCTGAAGGAAGGCACGCTACCCGACCCTGACACGGTCCGCGTCGAGGAGATGATCAACTACTTCCCCTATGACTGGAAGGGGCCGGATTCGGCCGCGACGCCGTTCAACTCGACCGTCACCGTGATGCCGACGCCGTGGAACGAGCACACCAAGCTCATGCATGTCGCGATCAAGGGTTTCGACGTGAAACCGGCCGAACAGCCCAAGGCCAATCTGGTGTTCCTGATCGACGTGTCGGGCTCGATGGATGAGCCGGATAAGCTGCCACTGCTCAAATCCGCCTTCCGCCTGCTGGTGAGCAAGCTGAAGCCCGACGACACCGTCTCCATCGTCACTTATGCGGGCAATGCCGGCACGGTGCTGATGCCGACCAAGGCGGCGGAAAAGCAGAAGATACTCGCGGCCATCGACAATCTCGAGCCCGGCGGATCGACGGCCGGCGAGGAAGGCATCCGCGAGGCCTACAAGCTTGCCCAGCAGTCTTTCGTCAAGGACGGCGTCAATCGCGTGATGCTTGCCACCGACGGGGACTTCAACGTCGGCCAGACCGATGACGACGACCTCAAGCGGCTGATCGAGAGCGAGCGCAAGACCGGCGTGTTCCTCTCGGTGTTCGGCTTCGGACGCGGCAATCTGAACGACCAGATGATGCAGACCATCGCCCAGAACGGCAACGGCACGGCGGCCTATATCGACACGCTTGCCGAAGCCGAGAAGGTGCTGGTCGAGGATGCCTCCTCGACGCTGTTCACGATCGCCAAGGACGTCAAGATCCAGGTCGAGTTCAATCCGGCCAAGGTCTCGGAGTATCGTCTTGTCGGCTACGAGACCCGGGCCCTCAAGCGCGAGGATTTCAACAACGACCGCGTCGATGCCGGCGATATCGGCTCCGGCCATTCGGTGACGGCGATCTACGAGATCACGCCGAAGGGCAGCGGCGGCGAGCAGGTCGATCCGCTGCGCTACGGCCAGGCCAAGGTCGACAATGGCGGCGTCGCCAACGCCGACGAATATGCCTTCGTCAAGATCCGCTACAAGCTGCCGAACGAGAACGTCTCGAAGCTGATCACCACGCCGGTGACCGTGGCCAACGAGGTCTCGTCCTTCGATGGAGCCGGCGCCGACCAGCGTTTCTCGGTCGCGGTCGCGGCGTTCGGGCAGAAGCTGCGCGACGAGGATCAGACGGCGAATCTCGGCTACGACCGGATCGCGGAGATCGCCAACGCCGCGCGCGGCGCCGATCCGTTCGGCTACAGGGCGGAGTTCCTGTCGCTGGTGCGCCTTGCCTCATCGCTGGACGGCAACAAGTAGAGGGCCAAAGACAGAGACTGAATGACGGGCCGGCGGGAGAAAATCCCGTCGGCCTTTTTGCGATCGTTAAATTGCACGGCTTTTCCGGAACATCATTGCAATCAGCTTCTGTTAGTCAGTGCTGATAGATTTGAGGGATCGGCAGTGCATATCACGACAATCGGGAACGCGAACTCGACGGCGGCCAATGCACCGGTGCGGGGAGCCTCCGCTCCTTCAGCGGAATCGGCGCGTATCAGGAATGATGTCGATGCGGCCCGCAATACAGCGCTTTCGGCACTCAACAACGACCGGTTTCGCGTGATGCTGGAACAGATCACCGACCCCGGCGCATCGGGCACCCTGATGACGATGGGCGCCGGCAGCCAGGGCGGCGGCGTCGATTTCAATACGGCGCAGTCGCGCTACGCCGA
>RXJA01000030.1 GCA_003963455.1 Hyphomicrobiales bacterium | reverse complement strand
TCATAGGCCGGCAGCCCATGCGCCGCCGTCACCTCCTGCGTCAGCGCGTAGAGGTCGGCGGCGTGGTCGTTGTCGGGCAGCGTGAATTTCTTCGCTGCGTAGAGCGCGTGGAAGGGCGTGCCTTCCTCGATGGTGAGCTGGTAGAGCGACAGGTGGTCGACCGCATAGCCGATCGCCTGTTCCAGCTCCGCCCCCCACGCCTCCGGCGTCTGGCCGGGCCGCGCATAAATCAGGTCGAAGGACAGCCGCGGGAAGATCTCGCGGGCGAGGCCGATGGCATAAAGCGCCTCCTCGACATTATGCAGCCGGCCGAGGAAGCGCAGGTCCTTGTCGTTCAGCGCCTGCACGCCGAGCGAGACGCGGTTGACGCCGGCGGCGCGATAGCCGCGGAAACGCTCGGCCTCGACCGAGGATGGATTGGCTTCCAGCGTCACCTCGATGCCGGCCGGAACCGTCCAGTTCCCGGCCACCGCCTCCAGCACCGCGCCGACGGTTTCCGGCTTCATCAGCGACGGCGTGCCGCCGCCGAGGAAAATGCTGGTCACCTCGCGTGGCCCGGTGCGGTCGCGCATGGTTTTCAGCTCCGTCTCGAAGGCGCGGGCAAAACGCTCCTGGTCGACGGGCTGATGGCGGACATGGCTGTTGAAGTCGCAGTAAGGGCACTTGGCCGCGCAGAACGGCCAGTGGACATAGACGCCGAAGCCGGGACTCCGGTCGAGCGGTATGGTGACCGCGCTCATGCCG
Organism: Hyphomicrobiales bacterium; assembly: GCA_003963455.1. Taxonomy (GTDB): domain Bacteria; phylum Pseudomonadota; class Alphaproteobacteria; order Rhizobiales; family Rhizobiaceae; genus Mesorhizobium. Next base: position 2,380 of record RXJA01000030.1, on the reverse strand, counting down.
ATCCTGATCGGGCCAGATCTAGGCGCGCCAAATCCCGGCGTGCCAAATCCAGGCGTGCTTGCGCGAATTTCTGGAAGGCGCGGGCGCGGTGCGACAGCGCCGTCGCCTGGCCGGGCTTCCAGCCATGCTTTTCTTCCGCGCTCATCTCGCCAAAGGTCTTGTCGAAACCATTGGGCAGGAACACCGGATCGTAGCCGAAGCCGAGCGTGCCGCGCGGCGGCCACACCAGCGTGCCTTCCGCTTCGCCCCGGTAATATTCGGCCTCGCCGTCGGGAAAGGCCAGGCAGATGACGGCGACGAAGCGGCCGGTGCGCTGCGAGGGATCGGTCGCACCGGCGTCCTGCAGCGCCGTTTCCGTCTTTTGCATGGCCATGCCGAAATCCCGGCTGCCGTCCGGCTTTTCGGCCCAGTTGGCGGTGTAGACGCCCGGCGCGCCATCGAGCGCGTCGACGCAAAGGCCGGAATCGTCGGACATCGCCGGCAGGCCGGTGGCCTTGGCCGCGGCGTATGCCTTGATATAGGCGTTCTCCTCGAAGGTGGTGCCGGTCTCGTCGGGTTCGGGCAGGCCGTATTCCTTGGCGGATTTCGCCTCGAAGCCGAACGGCGCCATAAGGTCGGCGAATTCGCGCAACTTGCCCGCGTTGTGGCTGGCCACGACGATCTTCTGTCCATTCAAGGAGTGCATCAGAAACCCCAAATCCTTGGCTCGGCGAATTCGATCGAATTGCCCGACGGGTCGCGGATATAGATAGAGTGCCCGCCTTGCGGCCATTCGAATTCGCTTTCGATGGCGATATTGTTCGCGGCGAGATGTTTGCGCCACGCGGCGATCTCGTCGGCGCTCGCCGCGAAGCAAAGATGCCCCTCGCCGGCCGTGCCGTGCGGCGGCACCTTCAGGCGAGCGTCAGGCGCCGGCGGGATTTTCGTCGCCTCCGCGTTGAACAGAAGCAGCACGCCATTGCCGCAGCGGAAGAAGACATGCCGCCCTTCGACCCTGCCCAGCGCTTCGAGACCGATGACGTCGCGGTAGAAGGCTTCCGCGGCGTGCAGGTCTGTGACGTAGAGGGCGGATTCCAGGATCGCAGAGGGTATCACGAGGCACCCCCCTCTGCCCTGCCGGGCATCTCCCCCGCAAGGGGGGAGATTGGCAGCTCGGCCCATGGCGTCTCAACGGTGATGGTTGGCGAAACCCAAGGCGACATCTGATCTCCCCCCATGCGGGGGAGATGGCCGGCAGGCCAGAGGGGGGTGTGAAGGATCGCCGACCTCATCGCATTGAACGTCAGGCCACCGCCATCTGCTGCAAGCTGACCAGCCGCGAGATACCCTTCTTCGCCAGCCCCATCAGCGCGGAAAACTGCTCTTCGGAGAAGGGCTCGCCCTCGGCCGTGCCCTGGATCTCGACGATGCCGCCCTTGCCGGTCATGACGAAATTGGCGTCGGTGCCCGCCGAGGAATCCTCCAGATAATCGAGGTCGATGACCGGCTGGCCGTCATGGATGCCGCAGGAGATCGCCGCGACATGGTCTTTAAGCACCTTGGAGACGCTCACCATCTGGCGCGCTTCCATCCAGCGCAGGCAATCATGGAGCGCTACCCAGCCGCCGGTGATCGAGGCGGTGCGGGTGCCGCCATCGGCCTGGATGACGTCGCAGTCGACGGTGATCTGCTGTTCGCCCAGCGCCTGCAGGTCGACCACGGCGCGCAACGAGCGGCCGATCAGCCGCTGGATTTCCAGCGTGCGGCCGCCCTGCTTGCCGGCGGAGGCCTCGCGCCGCATGCGCTCGCCGGTCGAACGCGGCAGCATGCCGTATTCGGCCGTCACCCAGCCCTTGCCGGAATTGCGCATCCAGGCCGGCACCTTTTCCTCCAGGCTCGCCGTGCACAAGACATGCGTGTCGCCGAACTTCACCAGGCAAGAGCCTTCGGCATGCTTGGAAACGCCGCGCTCGAAGGAGATGGCGCGCATTTCGTCGGCTTGGCGTTTGGAGGGGCGCATCAGGCCTGCTTTCTTCTCGTTTCGGAATCGTGGCCGGCTTGTAGCCGCAAGCGAGGCAAGTCGCAAAGGAAAAGGGGCGCATGAGGAAAACGGCCGGGTGACCGCAAACGCGGCACCGGGTTGCGTCGCCGTGGCTTAAGTCTATATCTTTCGGCAGGAGGTTTCTCGCCGGAATGAACAAACCAGTCGATCCGACGTCCCAGAGTCCCGGGCTTCAGTCGCCCGTACTTCAGTCACTCGACATGCGCTCACGCGATATTTTCCGGCGGATTGTCGATTCCTATCTGCGCGACGGCGAGCCTGTCGGCTCGCGCAGCCTCTCGCGCATCCTGCCCTCCTCGCTGTCGCCGGCCACCATCCGCAACGTGATGAGCGACCTCG
>RXJA01000377.1 GCA_003963455.1 Hyphomicrobiales bacterium | reverse complement strand
TCAAGGTCGAATGGCTCGACCATTCCAATCCCGTCGATCCGGTTGCCGAGGAGGCCGCGTCATGAAGATCCGCGCACAGATCGCGATGGTGCTAAATCTCGACAAATGCATCGGCTGCCACACCTGCTCCGTCACCTGCAAACAAGTGTGGACCTCGCGCCAGGGAATGGAATACGCCTGGTTCAACAACGTCGAGACCAAGCCCGGCATCGGCTATCCCAAGGACTGGGAAAACCAGGAGCGCTGGAACGGGGGCTGGAAGCGAAAAAGGAACGGCAAGATCGTCCCCAAGCAGGGCGGCAAGTTGGCCGTTCTCGCCAATATCTTCGCCAATCCGAACCTGCCTGAGATTGACGACTACTACGAGCCCTTCACCTTCGACTACGAGCATCTGCAGAAGGCGCCCGAGTTGCCGACCGCGCCCGTCGCCCGACCGCTGTCGCTGGTCACCGGCCGGCCGATGGAGAAGATCGAGTGGGGGCCGAACTGGGAGGAGATCCTGGGCGGCGAGTTCGACAAACGCTCGCAGGACTACAATTTCGAGGCAGTGCAGAAGGACATCTACGGCCAGTTCGAAAACACCTTCATGATGTACCTGCCGCGTTTGTGCGAGCATTGCCTCAACCCGAGTTGCGTCGCCTCCTGCCCTTCCGGCTCCATCTACAAGCGCGAGGAGGACGGCATCGTCCTGATCGACCAGGACAAGTGTCGCGGATGGCGCATGTGCGTGTCGGGTTGTCCCTACAAGAAGATCTACTACAACTGGACCTCCGGAAAGGCGGAGAAGTGCATCTTCTGCTATCCGCGCATCGAGGCCGGGCAGCCGACAGTGTGCTCCGAGACCTGCGTGGGCCGCATCCGCTACCTGGGCGTGCTTCTCTACGATGCCGACGGCATCGAAAAGGCGGCTTCCGTCGAGGACGAGCAGGACCTCTACGAGGCGCAGCTCAAGCTGTTTCTCGATCCGAACGACCCCGAAGTGGTCGAACAGGCGCGGGCGGACGGCATCGCCGACAACTGGATCGAGGCAGCGAGGCGCTCGCCCGCCTACAAGATGGCAGTGGATTGGAAGATCGCCTTCCCGCTGCACCCCGAATACCGCACGCTGCCGATGGTGTGGTACGTCCCGCCGCTGTCGCCCATCCAGTCTCATGCCAATGCTGGCGCTATCGAGACGGTTGGCGACATCCCCGACGTCCGATCGCTGCGCATTCCGGTGCGTTATCTCGCCAATCTGCTCACCGCAGGCGCCGAGGCACCCATCGTCTCAGCGCTGGAGCGGATGCTTGCCATGCGCATCTATTTCCGTCAGCGCCAGCTTGGCGAGGGCGACGGCGAGGCGGTGCTGACGCAGGCGGGGCTTTCGAAGGCTCAGGTTGAGGACATGCACCGCTATCTGGCCATCGCCAACTACGAGGACCGCTTCGTCATCCCGACCAGCCACCGCGAGGAAGCCGAGGATGCCTACGGACTGAAAGGGTCGTGTGGCTTCACCTTTGGCAATGGCTGCGACTACGGGCCGCCGCACTCCTCGCTTTTCGGCGGCAAGATGGGTCGGCGCAAGCTGAACCCGGTGCGGCCGCTCGATACATGAGGAGGGTGCTATGTTAATCTTCAAGGTCTTCAGCGCTTTGCTCTCGTATCCGACCTCGGAGATGCGGCAGGCATTGCCGGAGATCGCCGAGATTGTGCGAACATCGCGACTTGTGGGAAAGCATGAGCGCGACCCGCTGCTCGGGCTTATCGACGAAATCGGACAGGGTGACCTGCTCGCGGCTGAGGAGCGCTATGTCGACCTCTTTGATCGCGGCCGGGCGCTGTCTCTGCACCTGTTCGAGCATTTGCATGGAGATGGTCGCGACCGTGGCGCCGCGATGGTCGAACTGAAGGCGCTCTATGCTGGAGCCGGCTTCGAGCTCTCCACTTCGGAGTTGCCTGACTACCTGCCGGTTGTCCTCGAGTATCTCAGCCGTCGCGACATGGCGGAGGCGCGCGACATGCTCGTCGACTGTGCCCATATACTTGGCTCCATCGCCCGCTCGCTCATCGCCCGTCGAAGCCGTTACGCCGCCGTCATCCAAGCGCTGCTCGTCATCGCCGGCGAGAAGCCAGTGGACGCAACCGCCGTGAAACCGGTTCGAGAGCCGACGGAGGCCCTCGACCGGGACTGGGCCGAACGGCCCGCCTTTGCCGATGCCGCTGCGCCCGGCAGCAGCCCCGCAACGTGAAAGGGAAGGAGGCTTCGATGCTTGCCAATTCCTACGTCAACACCCTGCTCTTCGGGGTCTATCCCTATATCTGCCTGGTGGTGCTCCTGATCGGCAGCCTGATCCGCTTCGACCGCGAGCCTTACACCTGGAAAAGCGATTCCTCGCAGATGCTGCGCAAGCGCGAATTGCGGCTTGGTTCCAACCTTTTCCACTACGGCGTCATCATCGTCATCTTGGGCCATTTCGCCGGCTTCCTTGCGCCGCACTGGGCGGTGGACTGGGCTTTGTCGCCGATCGCCCACCAGCTCCTGGCCATGGTGGTGGGGGGCATCGCCGGCCTCACCGCCATTGTCGGGCTGACGATCCTGATTCACAGACGGCTTGCCGATCCGCGTATCCGGCTCAACAGCCGAAAATGGGACATAGCCATCACCTTGATGCTGTGGCTGCAGCTTTTGCTCGGCCTGCTCACTGTGCCGCTGTCGGCTTTTCACATGGACGGCGAGCTGTTCGAGACGCTGACCAGCTACGTCAAGGGCATCGTCACGCTCGATGGCGGAGCGGCGGCATTGATGGCGGGCGTGCCGCTTACCTACAAGCTGCACATACTGCTTGGCTTCACGCTGTTTCTGGTCTCGCCGTTCACGCGCATGATCCATATCTGGAGCGGGGCAGGAGCGCTCTCCTACCTGTTCCGGCCCTACCAGATCGTGCGCACGCCCAAGACCCGGGCCGGGGAGCCGACCCGCCCGTGATCTTCTCGGTGAACGGCATGGCGGTGGCGGTCGAGGCCGATCATCCCGCGGAGTTCGCCGCCGCCCGCGAGCTGCTGCGCCAGCGGGCGGTGGCGGTCGGCCTGCTCGACCCGACTGTCGAGGACGAGGCTGCGGTCGATGCCGCGGTCGAGGCGCTGCTGGAGAAGGAGGTGGCGACGCCGGTACCCACCGAGGCCGAGTGCCGCCGCTACTACGAGCAGAACCCGGCGGAGTTCGAGAGCGGCGACCTTGTCCATGCGCGCCACATATTGTTCCAGGTGACGCCGCAGGTGAACGTGCCGCAGATGCGGGCCCGCGCCGAGCAGGCGCTGAACACGCTGCTTGCCGAGCCCGACCGCTTCGCGGCGCTGGCGGCGGAGCTTTCCAACTGCCCTTCCGGCGAGCATGGCGGCAATCTCGGGCAGGTCGGGCGCGGCGAGATGGTGCCAGAATTCGAAAAGGCTCTCTTCAAGTTCGGAACCTCAGGCGTCCTGCGGGAACTCGTCAAGACGCGCTACGGCTTCCACATCGTCGCCGTCGACCAGCGTATCCCGGGTCGCAGGCTTCCGTTCGACATCGCTCAGGAGCAGATCGTCGCGCGACTTCGATCGAGAGTGGAGGAAAAGGCGCTGCGCCAGTATATAAGCGTCCTTGCCGGGCAGGCCGAGATCGAGGGCATCCATTTGGAGGCGAGCGCGTCGCCGCTGGTCCAGTAGGTTTGCCCTCGCTCGGCAGCATCGATCCTTTTGATAAAGATGCGCGGCCATGACTGAAGGAATAGCCGCTGCCCCGCGCTTCGTTTTATGGGACGAAAATACACGCTGGCGGCCGATTGGAAGAGAAACCGAATTCGACGAATGCCTTGCGTGGGAAAACGCCGCAGCATGAAGCGCTTGCTGCAAACGGCGTATGCGTGACACGATGAGCCAACAGAGAAGCCCACAAGAGAGATGCCGCGAAACGGCGAAATAGCATGAATCGTCTCGATCGCTCGCTGATCGCCGATTTGCCGTCGTTCCAGGGGCTGAATCCCGCTGAACTCGACCGCATGATCGGTCAGGCGCGAGCGCTGCGCATTGCGAAGGAACAGCCGGTCTTCGAACAGGAACTGGACGCGCACTCCTTTTTCCTACTGCTGGATGGCCATGTCCGCGTGGTCAAGGCCACGCCGGAGGGTGAGGACGTGATCGTACGGTATATCAGCCCTGGAGAATTGATGGGGATCGCCAGCGCGCTTGGCCTCACCGCCTATCCGGCCAGCGCCGTCGCCGTCACCGATTGTGTCGTGCTGGCCTGGCCAAGCAGCCTATGGTCTGAGTTCGCTTCGTCCTATCCAAGCTTCGGTGCCAACGCATACAAGACAATCGGCAGCCGGCTGCAGGATGCCCATGCACGCGTGATCGAGATGTCGACCGAGCAGGTCGACCGGCGGGTAGCTCATGCCCTGCTCAAGCTGGTGAAGCAAACGGGCAGAAAAACGGAGGAAGGTCTCCTAATAGACTTTCCCCTTTCGCGCCAAGACATCGCCGAAATGACGGGTACGAGGTTGCACACGGTCAGCCGCCTTCTGTCCGCCTGGGAAGAAAAGGGGCTGGTCAGAAGCGGACGCCAGAAGGTGACCGTCGTCGAGCCCCACCGCCTGCTCATGCTTGCCGAGGGCCGGGACCTGAAGACGGGCGGCTGAACACGCCGGGCCGACAGCGTCAATAATTGCCCTTCGGCATCGGTACGGGTCTAGAGCGGTTCAGCGTTTCACGGAATCGCCGAACCGGCCAAAGTATTTGTTTTTACGTAATTCTGGAAGGAAAACCGTAATTGCTCTAGTTGGGCATACTCGACCGGGCCGTGGGCTTGCAGTTGCTCAACCTCGCCGGATCACGACGCGATAGTGCCCTTCCGGCTCGGATTTTCCGCGCCAAAGGTGGCCACGCGCCTCCAACTCTTCAAAAAGGAATACCGGTTCGCGCGGCAATAGGGCTGCTAAGGTCTCGCCGGGTGATAGCGCCTCAACGCCTTCCAATGTCCGCACCATCGGCTCGGGTGGTTCGAGACCGCGATTGTCGAGTTCGACCACAGGCTCGGGCCAGGCCTCGGGATTGGCAGTCTGGTCTGGTGCGGCATCCGCGTCGCCGGAATCCTGCCGCCCGGCAATCGGGTTGAAGATCACTTCCCAGTCACCGTTGCCGATCTCCCGCGCCGTAGGCTCGAAGCCACGCTGGCTCAGGACGTGAAACAGCGGAACCGGCTTGAAGGGCGCAAGCAGGCGAAGGCTCTGGCTTGGAGCGAGCGCGGCTATAGCCTCCATGATGGCACCGAAGGGTTCGCCGCCTTGGGCCAGGATCGGTCGGACATCCAGTTCGTAGTCGGATTGGGTCATTGCAGCCTCCATCTGTCTGATTCAATGCGGCCTCGGCAGGAAAAGGCGCGGCGGCAACGCGCCTTCGGGCGAACGCTGGGCGTAGGGCACATTCTTGAGGCGGCGGGCCAGGACGAGCTCCGTCACGATAGCCAGCGTGGCGAGCAGGGCCCCTCCCGCGGCGATCCGAAACAAGCCGGGCTGCTCAGCAAGCAAGGCGGCGGTGCCGGCTGTCACGCTTAAGAAATAGAGCACGAACCAGATACGGTCACGCGGCTCGGCGACCAGGTCCTGCACCCGCGGAGTGGGCTTCTTGCCCATCACTGGACCATAGCATTCCAGCCAGGTCAGGAACGGCACGATCTTGTATAGTTGTGAAAGACCGAGCCCGCTAAGCCAGCCGAACGCGACGAGGTAGAGCAGAGCGCCGGCGTGCCGTTCGAGCGTCCCGCTTGCCGCCAATGCAAGCAGCAATGCAGCCGACAAGGCGAGCGCGAAAAAGGCGCCCTCCGCCGCGCGGCTGTTCAGCTCGACCGCGCGCCGCTTGCGGTGGCGGTAAAAAAAGATCAGATCGACACCGTAGTAGACGAGGGATGCGCCGCCGAGCAGAATAGCGAGCATTCGGACGCTTGTCGCCATGTCGGGAGTTCCTAGCAAGCTTGCAAAAGGCGTTGCCAAGGCGATGAGAAGCAACGCAACCGCGCCCGTCCACCACGCCGCATAGCTACTGCGACGCGCCTTGTCTGGCGACAGCATGAACATAGGCAGGAGCCGATAGGAGACACCGATCGCAGTAAAGCTCAGCCATCCACCAAGCCCAACCGCGATGTGAACCGGCAAGGCGTGCGTACGCAGGTCCATATCAACCAGAACCGGAAGGTAGCCTGAGAGCGCCAGCGCGAAAAGCGCGCCGAGGACAGCGGTAGCGAGCACGCTCGGCAGGCCTACCGCGACGAAGCGCGCGGGAAGCGGAAGGCGAGCGCCCCAGAGCGTGCGGCCGAGGATACCCGCCACCAACGCAAAGCCGACTGGCAGCAACGCGGCGGCGAAGGCCAGCAGCGGAACTCCCGTCTCGAACGTACCCGCAAGCTCGAGGAAGCCGCCGAGCAGACACCCAAGGCCAACCAGAAGGCACATCAAGGCAGGCAACACCAGCCGCTCGCCACGCAATGGGCTGGCGATCAGAACGGGCACGAACTGGAACAGCGCGCCGCACATTAGAAGGCTGAGCCAACCGATCGTCACCATATGAACGACGACCAGCGTTTCGGGCGCCTCAGCCACCACCGAAGGGAAACCGTAGCCGACAACCATGAGCATCTGCGCGCCTAAAAAAAACACCAGCGCCGCGGCAAAGTAAGACATTGTCCAGCGCGATAGCGCGGAGTGGATCATGGCTTCCTCCGTAATGCATCGCCAATGGTCGATGTTTGAGACGAATTCCTTCGAAGTGCTACCGCCGCTGAGTGCTCCAGCGAGTCAGGGTGCCAATTTTTGGCGGTGGGATGCATCGACGCGACTGCTCTGCACGACAACATGAGGCGATATTCTGAACTTTCGCGACCGTCCGATCTTTGTCCAAACGCAATCTGGATGACGAAGGCGCGGCAAGCCGAGTGCGAAGGCGATGCCTTGGTAAACTGGGCGGTTTGGCATGTGAGATCGCAACCGCGGGCAGCGCGGCCAGATATAAGCTCTGCGTCGTCCCGCGCGTCCAACATCTTGGCCATGTAGCGAGCTGTAGGCCTCACATGCGGTGAGAACGGCCGCAACCAACAGACGACCTTTGTGCACGTGAACGCCACGCGAATGAGCCCGCCGCCCGCTACCGAAGTCTCTCATAGCCGCGATGATGGCCAGCGTAGCAACGATAGCTGCCAATCGCGTGTGCTTGTCGCTGGATCTGGTTCCGCCAAGTTATTTCACGCCAAATCCGAGGAGCGCCCCGCGATAGGCCATCAGAAAGAGGCCAAACGAGACAATCCATAAAGTGCCTGAAAAGCTTGCCAGTGGGGCGGCGTAGCCGGGCAGCACCTCGATCAGAAGGCGGGACAGACAGCAGGTCGTCATTGCAGCGAGCGCCCCGGTCGCAGAAGCCGAAGGCACAAAAGCGAGACGGCTATGCTTGCGGATCATGCTCGCCATGATGGCCAGGGTCATGGTTCCGATAGCGCCGATTGTCCAGGCATGAATAGCGGTCGCCTGGCCCAGCATCGCCGGAGCCAAGATGTGGCTCGCCAGCGATGCAAAACCGACGATGACCCATCCGTAGCCGATGTGAAGACCGAGCACCGTCGACGACGACAGGCTGAGCCACCCTCTCCATTGGGCGGCCCGTATTGCCTGGCTGAAGGCGGCAAGAGCACAGGCGACGCCGCTGAGTTGCGCCTCCGGCGCGACAACCCACAAACAGAATGCGCACATTGTCAGCAGCGCTGCCGTGTACTCCCTAGCAGCCGAGCGACGCAAGGCAACTTGGCCGCCGGCGCTTTCAACATAGGCCACGGTCAAGGCCGGCACGACCCGCCCTCCGATGATGATGACGAGGCCGATAATCGAGGCGAGCGCCAGTCTCAAAGCAATTTCGGCCTGCCACGACACGGCAACAAGTACATTGCTGCCGCAAAAGAAAGCCAAGAGAAGCAGTATCTTGAGATTGCGGCGATCCCGACTGGCGATCACCGCTCTGGCCGCGATCAACAAAAGTGCGAGAATCCAGATGGCCGAACACGCAAGCCCCAACGACGGCAGCAGCACCAAGAAGGCCAAACGGCTGCAACCCCACAAGACAATGAGCGAGCATGTCGTGTGCGGCGGCACTGCCTGACGTCCAGTCCAGCGGGGCAGTGCGGTCAGCAGAAAGCCGGTCAGTACTGCCGGAACCATCCCGAACAGAAGCAAGTCGCGATGCCAATCTCCGGCGGAGATTGCGGTTGCGCCGAAGGCTTGTATCCCAAACGCCGCCGGCAACCAGCCGCCGGCACCAACGACGGCGTCGACTGCGGCCAGGAGAAAAAACGGTCGAAACGGCAGATGCGTCGGCTTCGGTTTGAAAGCGTTGGAGTTGCCGTCGGCGGCCATAGAACTCGTCCCTTGGAAACTTGTGGCAATGTGGCCGCCTCGCATCGCGCTCATTGGGTGGAGACACAAGAAAGGACAAGCATCTGCGCAATAGGTTCGAGGATCGATTTGATGTTTGCTCCAGCGCAAACATCCTCCAGAAGGATCGGCTATCTTGGAGATTGCACTCAAAGCAGCCTGATCCCAATGGCTTCTGGTGCCGGCGGGCGACGTGCCCATACAGGCACGGGTAAGCTGCGCGCGACCGCAGGGTGAGGCAGATTGCAACGGGCGAAGAAGCCATGAAACGCGACCTTCCCGACAACGGTACCGGAGAGATGGCTAATGCCGTTGCTCGGCTATCAGGACTGATCAAAGATGCGCGGCTGGACTGCGAGTGTCGTTCGAAGTTGGACGAGACCCTGTCTCGTTTCGCCACATTGGAGATGGAACCGGCAGCTCGCGAGCACCTCACCAACGCTCGTCGTCAACGCTCGCAGATCGAGACCATTCTGTTGTTCCTGCAGGATCTCGACGAGATAGGAGTGGCTGAAGGGGACCGCAGCGTTTACTTGGATCTCGCCCTTCTCTTTGATGACATAGCGACGATCGCAAAGGCCGGTGCGCTCTCGATGCGGCATCTCGGCCAATTCGCCGCGCTCACCGCGGTTGGGCGCTAGATCCCGCATCCGCCTGTCGCCGTTCAACTACGAGGATCATGTCCTAAATGGCCTTCGACCTCGATGCCCGCGAGAGTCTGGGTCCGAAGATCCAACCGACCAGTCACCGGGCCGTTTCCTTTCTGCCGATTTCAACCAACCATTCGCGCGGCCCAAGTTCGAGACAAATCCACGTGAAGTCGCCAGCAAAGAATGCCTCGAACCGACGCTTCATTCGGGCGGGATCGAAATCCAGTACGACCGAGATTGCCTGGCCAGGTTCGAGGCTGTCGAACATCGACATGACGGCCGACTGCTTCTTTGCCGGATGAAGGCGCCTCACGTCATACGGCTCGGCCTTCTGCTCATCGAGATTCGTCCGGGCCTTTCTTCCCATTGAGCCCTCCATCAGAATGGTCGACGGATTGCGGCGTTGTCTTCGCCCCATCTCGTCAGCTTGTCGCCGGGGTCAATGCCAGCCCAGTTGACGAGTCGAGCAGCCATCTCGACGACCATCGCCTCGACCGAAGCTGGCTTGACGTAGAATGGCGGCACAGGCGGCGCGATGATCGCTCCCATCCGCGTCAGCTTCATCATCGCATCGAGGTGCCCCTCATGCAGAGGTGCTTCACGCGGCACAACCACCAGCCGGCGCCTCTCCTTCAGCACGACATCGGCCGCCCTGGTAAGGAGGTTGTCGCCCAGGCCGTGCGCCATCGCCGCCAAAGTCCGCATCGAACATGGCACGACGATCATGCCGTCCGTTCTGAAGGAACCGCTGGCAATGGGCGCAGCCAGATCCTGGTGGGAGTGGGCGTGGTTGGCGAGAGACGTAAGCTGGGCCAATCCGTCAGCGCCGATCTCGTAGGCAATGGTCATTCGCGCGCTCTTTGAGGTGACGAGATGCGTTTCCACCCCACTTCTGACCAGCTGGCGTATGGTCTCGAGGGCCAGCACGGAACCAGATGCGCCGGTAACCCCTACTATCATCCGTTTGATCATTTCTGCGCCGAGTTCGTTGGTTGCGGAAAAAACTCGGCCCAACGCTCCGAAACTCTATCAACGATGGGAGACGACATCCTTAGCTCCTTTCCCCACTCACGGGACGTCTCGGACCCGATCTTGCGCGTCGCGTCGAATCCGATCTTTCCTCCAAGCCCTTCAAGCGGCGATGCGAAGTCGAGGGAGTCGATTGGGGTCCGGTCCAGCTTCATCAGATCGCGCGAAAAATCCATGCGAGTGGCGACCGCCCACATCACGTCCGACCACGACCGGATGTCGATGTCGTCGTCCACCACGACGACCATCTTGGTCATCGAGAACTGCGGCAGCAGCGACCAGAACCCCATCATCACGCGACGCGCCTGTCCGGCGTATTTCTTGACGATCGATATGACCGCTATCCTGTAGGAACAGGCTTCCGGCGGGAGCCAGACATCAAGAATTTCGGGTATCTGCTGGCGCAGCAGCGGCTTGTAGACATCGAGCAGCGCCTCGGCGAGGACTGCCGGCTCGTCGGGTGCGCGTCCGGTGAAGGTCGTGAGATAATTCGCGCCATCCCTCACGCGAATGCGCTTGAGCTTGAAGACGGGAAAATGCTCCGCGCCATTATAGTATCCGGTGTGGTCGCCGAACGGACCTTCCCTCGCCGTTTCGTCGGGGGAAACGGTTCCCTCCAGCACGATCTCGGAACTGGCGGGAACATGGAGCTCGATGCTCTTGCATGGAGCCAGTCCAACCCGTCGATCGTTGATCATCCCGGACAGCGACAGCTCCGACACCCCTTCGGGTGCCGGCATCACCGCTGCTATCAAAGTCGCGGGGTCCGCGCCTATGACGACGGCGACGGGCATCTCGAGTCCCCTTGCCCGCCACATGCGATGGTGGGCCGCTCCGCCTCGCATCGGCAGCCATCTTATGATCGCCCTGTCCCGGGCGATCACCTGCATCCGGTATATGCCCAAGTTGTATCTGCCGGGATCACCGTCGCCTGGCGGCCGCGTGACGACCACGGGCCAAGTAATGAGAGGCCCGGCATCTTCCGGCCAGCAGGTCTGGATGGGAAGGATTGCGAAATCCGGTTCCGCATCCCTCCATATTCTTGACGAGGAGCCGATCTTCGGGCGGGCCGCCAACGCGCCGCGCGCTGCGGAGAACATGTGGCGAGCCTGACGCAGGTTTTGCGGGGCTTGGGGCGACCTCATCCACGCCAGCAGGGTGCCGAGAGTTTCAAGTCCGCGAATGTCGGTGCCCAGTCCCCACGCGACACGCTCGCGCGTCCCAAAGATGTTCGCCACGACCGGAAAGGACGAATAGCTTCCCTGGTCGTCCATCGGCATGCTCATGCGCAGTGCCGGTCCACGCGCCGCGATCACCCGCTTGTGGATTTCCGTCAATTCGAACCGCGTCGATACCGGAGCGCCAATCTCACGAAGCTGGCCCTTCGCGTCGAGGTGCGAAAGAAACGATCTGAGATCGGTGAACTGGGGAAGAAGTCGGTAATGCATGGCGAAGTCCGGCGCGACCGATCCGTCGGCGGCATTTCCCTCTCGCATCACAACAGCGCGAGAACTTTGCGCTAGCGCAAAGAACAAGCCGTTTCTGCACCGTACCGTTAGCCGAATGGCAGACTCGATTGTAAGGGCGGGCTGGCATCGAAGGCAGTGTTGGGAAGGTTTTCAGATGACCAGCAACCCATTCAACGGCACTCTAGAAGCGTGTCGGTCCGTAATCGCCGTTTTCAAGGACCGTAGGCGGAGCAAGGCCGCGAGAAGGGAGTTCTGGGCGCTTGGGCCGGAGGAATGCAAAGGCATGCTGAATGACATCGGCATGTCGCCCAGCGAATTTGATAGTGCCATGCATCTGCCTTACGCGGCGGAGGATTTCCTCACTTTGGCGATGCTTTCAGTTGGGATCGATCCCGATGACTTTGACACGCTGGAATTCGCGCATGACCGGTTCATGTCCCGAACCTGCATCACGTGCCCCCATCGCCGCAGATGCCACGATCATATGGAGGCCTTCGATTTCGAAAGCCACTATCGCGATTTCTGCCCCAACAGGGATAATTTTTCGACCCTGCTCGGCAAGAGATGCGATTCCTAGGCGGCCGCAAGAACATTCATGATCGAACCCAGCCCGGATAGCGCTTGAAGATGCGGTCGCCAAACGCCGAGCCACTGTTGCCAGGATTTGTTCGCCGCCTGTTTCCGACGGTCGCAGGGTTGCCGCTGGGGCCGTTGCTGACATTGTCGTTGCGCTCGCTTGCGGGACGGCGCCCCGGACTTTTCGAGCGCTTGGGCGAATACCGATCGGCATGTTTCGGCATCGATCCCGTCGACCTCGCATTTGCATTTCGCGTGGTCCCGGACGGACAACGATCGAGTGTCCGCGTGGTGAGCAAAGATAACACTGCCGGGGCGGACGTGCTGATCAGGGGACCGCTTTTGACCCTGTTGGGCCTGCTTGACGGCACGCTTGACGGCGATGCGATGTTCTTCAGCCGCATCATCTCTATAAGCGGGCGCACGGAAGCGGTGCTCGCCTTGAGGAACACGATAGAGGATGCCGAGCTTCGTCCGTCGGACCTGCTCGGACTGCATGGCATCCTTGCCCGCTGTGTCGATACGGGTGTCCTCGGCACCCTGGGCGCTGCGCGGCGACTGGCCGACAACAGCCCAGGCGAGGCGTAGACAGCATGACGACGACACGGATGGAACTTGTCTGTCCTGCTGGAACCCCTGCCACGTTGAGGGCAGCCGTCCAGGCCGGCGCGGACGCGGTTTATTGCGGATTTCGTGATGAAACAAACGCACGCAACTTTCCCGGGCTCAACTTCTCCCGGGACGAACTGGCCGAGGGCGTGCGCTTCGCGCACGGCCACGGCAGCAAGGTTCTGGTCGCGATCAATACGTTCGCGCGCGTCGACGAAGTCGATATCTGGAAGAAGGCGGCGGACATGGCGGCCGAAAGCGGCGCGGATGCCACCATAGCCGCAGACTTTGCCGTCCTCGAACATGTGGCAAAGAACCACAAACAAATCCGCCTTCATCTGTCAGTGCAGGCTGCCGCGGCGACGCCGGAAGCGATCGAGTTCTATGCGGCCCATTTCGGGGTTCGCCGCGTTGTGCTGCCAAGGGTTCTCTCGCTCCAGGAGATAGCGGCGCTGAACCGTGCGATCGACGTGGAAACCGAAGCGTTCGTTTTTGGCGGTCTTTGCGTGATGATCGAGGGTCGCTGCTATCTCTCTTCATACGCGACGGGAAAATCGCCGAACCTCAACGGGGTCTGCTCGCCGCCCGAGATGGTGAGCTATGACGAGGAACCCAACGGCACGGCGGCACGGCTGTCAGGCTTCACGATCGATCGATATGAGCGCGGCCAACCGGTGGGGTATCCCACCCTCTGCAAGGGAAAATTCAAAGCCGGGGGGAAGACATCTCATCTATTCGAGGACCCTGTCAGCCTAAACGCTGGCGGGATGATTTCGGGCCTGAAGGGTGCCGGGGTAACTGCGTTGAAGATCGAGGGGCGCCAGCGTGGCAAAGGCTATGTGAGCGAGGTTGTGCGCGCCTTCAGGAAAGCACTCGATGCGGTCGAAGCGGGCGGCGATGCTGTTGATGTCGATCGCCTTCTCGCCGGCCAGTCGGAAGGGGCTCGGCAGACGGCGGGTGCCTACGAGAAGAAATGGAGATAGCCGGTGTCCGAAATCGCGCTGACGCTTGGACCGGTCTTCTTCCACTGGTCCTCAGACCGTCTCCAGGATTTTTACCGCAGGATCGCGGACGAAGCCCCGATCGAGCGGGTTCACGTCGGTGAAGTCGTCTGCGGAAAGCGCATGCCGTTTTCGGATCCCGCGTGGCCGGCAATCATCGAACGGCTGGAGCGTGGCGGCAAACAGGTGGTGCTGTCCACGCTGGCGGCGCCGGCGACCGTTCGGGAACGCAGAAGCATCGAGGATCTTTGCGGGGACGAGAGGCTGGTCGAGATCAACGATGTCTCCGGCCTGCGGTCACGGTCCGGCAAACCCTTCGTCGCGGGTCCGTTCCTGAACGTCTACAACGAGGCTTCCGCGCAATTCCTGATCCAACTCGGCGCGCAAACGATATGCCCGCCTGTGGAGTTGTCGTTTGCGGCGATCGGCATCCTTTCCTCGAAATGCCCTGAGGCGCAGTTCGAGATTTTCGCGTTCGGGCGGCTGCCGCTCGCCCTCTCAGGACGGTGCTATCATGCGCGGATCCACCGCCTTCATAAGGATTCATGCCAGTTTACATGCGAAAAGGATCCAGACGGCCTCTCTGTCGACACGCTCGACGATCAGCAGTTCCTCGCGGTCAACGGCGTGCAGACCCTTTCCAATCAGGTTCAGGCTTTTTGTCCCTCGCTTGCCGCACTTACCTCAAAGGGCATCAGGCGCATCCGTTTGTCCCCGCACACATGCAACATGGTCGAGGTAGCCAGGATTTATAGAAGACTTGCCGACGGCAAAGAGGAGCCCGACGATGCCCGCTTCGCCCTTTCGTGCCTTGATCTTCCCGGTACGATGGTCGACGGGTACGCGCACGGTAAGCCCGGCTGGCAAGCAACTGCGCCGGCCTGACGAAATGACCCAGATCGCAATCGTGACCATCTCCGACCGTGCAAGCCGCGGCGAGTACGAGGATCTTGCCGGACCGGCGATCGAGCGCTGGCTTCGCCGTGTGCTGGTGGAGCCTCCCGATTTTGTTCGCCGCGTCGTGCCCGATGGCCTGGAGAGTGTCCGTGATGTGCTCATCGAGCTTTGCGACCAGGCCGACATCGATCTGATCCTTACAACAGGCGGAACCGGCCCCTCCCAAAGAGACTTGACGCCGGAAGCCATGCAGCAGGTCATCGCCAAGGAACTGCCCGGGTTCGGCGAACTCATGCGGCAAGCGAGCTTGCAGCATGTGCGAACGGCCATCCTTTCACGTCAGACTGCCGGGGTACGCGGCCGATCGCTGATCATAAACCTGCCCGGAAAACCGTCTTCGATCGATGTGTGCCTCGGCGCCGTCTTCCCTGCCGTGCCTTACTGCCTCGAACTCATCGGCGCGGGCTCAATCATAGTGGATTCTTCCGTTTTTCAGCAGCATGACTGAAAAATGGTCGCGAACCCGCGAAGGCACGCTCATGCTTTCATGCACCTCAATCACCGTTGTGCCGACGACGCGACTTTCAAGCCTATGTCGGCAAATGCGTGAGAGAAGGCCAAAACAGCCCGACCTGCTGCCCAGAATGAACCATTCTCCGGCGACCTGCAGGGACCGACCGACTTCGCTGAAGAAATCGTTCGCTCCCGAGGATCGCGCCTTCTCGTCATCGTGGTCAAGCGCCTGGCGTCGATCCCCAACGACCTCGACGCAGCTGTCCTAGATCCCACAAGGCGCGGGTGCTCAAAAAAGCGAAAGGTACAGCGGCTCGGAGAACTGGTGATTACCACCGCCGCCGATCAACTAAGAACCGACGAACTCGCCGGCGCGCTCGTGGCCATCGCCGAAACGAAAGACGCAGGAAAGCGTGAGGCATGGGCCAAGCGTGGGGCGCGTTTTTCGGGAGCAGGTCCCTGCGAAATCCTCCGGCATCTCAGCGCAACAGTAGCGGCGCTCCAGCGCAACAAGGCAGCCCACCATCGCCGGCAAGCGGCGCGGGCTCGCAATGACATGCGCACGTGGCAGGTCGAGCGCCGCAAGCGCCGCTGGCATCGACATCGGATCAAAAATGCACATGGCAGGTCGACCCAGGGCTGCACTGATACATTCCCCAGTTCCGTCAAACACCTTATCCGGTGTCCACGAAACCGGCAGCAGGCCAAAAGCAGTCATTGAGCGGCCAGAACAAATCCCGGTCTGTCCCGGCCCAGAGTACGCGACCGCGCTCTCGCCGAACTCGGCCGAGTGGCAGACTATGTCGTGGTCAGAGATAGCTCGCAGGCTGAACGGGACCGGTGCGGCAAGCCCAACCGGCAAAGGATCTCACCCGCAAACGGTTAAGAGCTTCGCCACTCGGTTGTTCATCAGTCCGGAGGATTGTTTGACCTTCTCGTGCTGCCGGCTTTGGGATCAGGTGTAGGGATTGACCGACGCGCCGCCGCCCAAGGAACTGAAGAAGGAAAAGGCCGAGTGGCTGAGGCCCGGCTTTGTGGGCGAAGTCGAGACGCTGAAGGGCGATGAAAATCTGCTTCACGCCTCACTGAAACGAGGATGGAGGCTGCATTTTAAGGGTTTGCGGCAGGGGCGGCCGTCGGGGAGCCCTATAAGCTCCCCCGTTCACCTTTGGGCGGCTGTCGAAACACCCACTTGCATCTTCGAAGGAATTAGGCCGCTAGCAGCTCTAACTACTGACCCATGCCGAACTTGTAGGTCAGCCGGGCCATCACCGCATCGACCCTTGCCTTGGTGCGATAGGTCTCGGGATTAGAACCAAGGGTGCCATCATCGAACACGTTGTTACCCGTGCTGGTCTTATGACCCAGGTCAATGTGCGTGTAGTCCACGCCAAGCGAGAGGTTGTTCGTGAGGGCGTAATCGATCCCGGCGCCTACCGCATAGCCGTTCTGCCACTCATTCTTCTCGTAGGTGACGAGGGCGTCGTTGTCGCGGGCGCGGAAGTCTACCTTGCCGCCGGCGTAACCCGCCTTGGCATAGATCAGCACGCGATCGAAGGCGTAGCCGACGCGACCGACGACCGTCGCATAATTCGAAATCTTAGCGGTCTCGGTGTCGGTGTCCGGAAAGTAAGGGCTGGTGATGGTCTTGCGGATGCCCGTCGCCGTCCAGGTCGCCTCGCCACCCAAAACCCATTGCCCCCACTGCCACTGCGCGCCTGCATGAATACCGCCAGCCACGGCGCCCTTATTGAAGTCGAAGCCTTCGGTGCCGGCGGGAACGAGCTCGGTGAAGAAACCACCGCTCGGCTCGGTCATATCCGTCGCCGTGATGTCGCCATTGGCAAAGCCAAGATGACCACCGACGTAGAAGCCGCTCCAGTCATAGGTAGAACCGGCAATTGGAGCCACCATGTCGGCAGCCGAGGCAACACTGGACGACAGGACGGCCACAGTCAAAACTGCAAGGAACTTGTTCACGTATTTCTCCCAACCCAATAATCCCCTCAGCTGTCATAATAGGCGCACTCGCGCGAAAATTGTGTGACTTTTCTGCAACTTCCTTTATTTTGCCTTGGACCAATTACCTTGCATCGCTGCGCCTAAACAGCACTCGTTAAATTTAGTCGATTCTAATATAATGCGAGTAAAGCCTCAGAACCGCTCCGTATCCCAGGATCTGCTCCACAGTGAAAATATCCTGGACAACGCCACAGGAAGGCCGCCCGACCCCCTTTGATGGCGGCGAGCGCGGCGTCGGCGCGACGAATATTAACGACCGCTGTTATGCTTCGAACCGGAAATGTCCCATTCGGGGGCGCTTGCCGACAGTCCGTTTGTGACTGAGGAATTCTAAAGCGGTCATTCGACTGATGACCCGTCGTTTAGCCAATTTGGTAGCAACGCCGAAAGCAGCCGTTGCCGGACGGAAACGCCCCGAGTGCTTAAATCTCGGATGATCAGATCAGGGTTATGCAATGAAGCGCACAACGCCGCCTTCCACGCGCAGCGTCGCACCAGTCGTCGCGGAGGCCTGCTCCGAGCAGGCAAAGACGATCATGTTGGCGACCTCGTCGGTTGTCGCAAAGCGCTGGATGAGCGTGGTCGGGCGCATCGCCTTCAGGAAGCCCTGCTCGGCTTCCTCCTGCGTGACTCCGTTCGCCTCGGCCTGCTTCGCCATGAAGTCGCCCAGGATTTCGGACCGGGTCGGCCCCGGCAGGACGGCGTTGACGGTGACGCCCGTCCCCGCGACCGCCTCGGCAAGCCCACGCGAGACTGCCAGCTGCGCGGTCTTGGTCATGCCGTAGTCAAGCATCTCCTTGGGGATGTTGATCGCGGATTCGCTACTGACGAACACGACCCGGCCCCAGCCTTTCCTCACCATGCGCGGCAGGTAATGGCGCGCCATGCGCACGCCGCTCATCACGTTCAGCTGGAACAGCCCGAGCCAGTCCTCATCAGGGATTTTCGCGATGTCCTCGATGCCGTTGTAGTCGCGGATGTGCGCCGTCCCCACGTTGTTAACGAGGATGTCGGCGTCGGGCACCTGCGCGAAGACGGTCTCGGCGCCCGCCGCCGTCGACAGATCGGCGGCGACGCCGGAGATGTCTCCATCCGGAAAGGCTTGTCGCATCTGCCGCACCGCTTCATCGACGCGGGCGCTTCGACGGCCGTTGATGATGACAGATGCGCCGGCACGCGCCAGTCCTTCCGCAGTGGCGCGGCCGATGCCAGCCGTTGAGCCCGTAACGATCGCCTTGCGACCCTTGAGTCCGATATTCATGTGATTCATCTCCGATTGTATTTGGGCGGCTAGTCCTGGTGTCAGGACAGGCGTTATCCTGCCATCTGAGCGACTTCCGCCTCCGCGGCGCGAGCGAGGCTTTCGACCCATTGCTGGTGATAGCGGAAGAGCGCGCCGGGATGCCTGCGCCCGAGCTCCTCAAGGAACCAGGGACCCTGCTGCGTCTCCTCGGTCAGCACATGACAGCCATCGGCCGTGGGCGTAATCACCCAGCCGTGGTAGGCGCTCGAGCCTGTCTCGTCACCGTCGACGGTCGTCGCCCAGGCGAGCCTGCGGTCAGGCTCACATTCCATCACGACAAGGCTCATCGGAAAGCCCACCGTCACCCGGCTGTATCGCGTCCCGAGTGCCAGTTCCCGCCCGCCGCCTAGGATTTTGACCTGATCTTCGGCAGGAAAATAACGCGACCAGTTCTCGGCATCGACGAGCAGCTTCCAGACCACTTCGGGCGGAGCTTTCACGTCGATGTCATTGAGCGCGTAGATGGCCGAGACTTTCGGGTCGTACCGCTCAGGCCAGATTATACGGTCATACATTGTTCACGACGCCTTCTTGAACAGATCCTGG
>RXJA01000135.1 GCA_003963455.1 Hyphomicrobiales bacterium | reverse complement strand
GCAGAAACGCGACGAGCGTCACGCGATAGCCTTTGTCTTTCGCCGCCGCGTCGAGTTCTTTGCGGTAAGCCTCGAGATCGGTGATGTCGGCTTCGTCGGCATTGGTGACGTGCGGAACGTTCAACCACGCGCGATGCAGGTTGGGACCGGTCAATCGTTTCAGCCGCGACATCGGCTTGGTTTCGACCGGTCCGTATTTCGAAAAATCCTGTACTGGGATTTCCGGAATGCCCGTCGTCTGTCCTACTGCGCCGGGCGCCGTCGCGGGCTGACTGCTGCGCGCGATGTGGGCTTTCACATCGTCTTTCGTGATGCGGCCCTTGTCGCCCGTGCCTTTGACCTTCGTCAGATCGACATCGAGATCGCGGGCGATGCGGCGCACCGACGGGCTCGCATACACCGACCCGAAATCTCCGGGCGGCGGAATCGATCCCGCGTCTTGGGCTTCTTCTCTTGCTGCGGCGGGCTTGGTCTTCTCCGCCGTGCGCTCCGCCTTCGCCGGAACCTCGGGCTTGGCTTGGCCCTTGCCGTTGGCGGCCGGCGCTGCGGCTTGTCCATCGCCCGCCGTATCGAGCTTGATGATGGTGCTGCCTTCGCTGACCTTGTCGCCGATGGCGACCAGAATTTCCGCCACCTTGCCGTGCACGGGCGCGGGCACATCCATCGCGGCCTTGTCGCTCTCGAGCGTGATCAGCGGATCGTCGGCCTTCACCTCATCGCCCGGCTTCACCTGAATTTCGACGACCGGGACATTTTCGAAATCACCGATATTCGGCACCTTGATGTCGACGAGCGGCATGGAATCGAACCTGTCCTGGTCAGCTGCGGGCCGGATTGGCCTTGTCGGGATCGATCCCGTATTTCGCGATCGCTTCCGCGATCTTGATCGACGGGATCTTGTTCTCGTCGGCCAGCGCCTTGAGGCTAGCAATCGTCACGAAATGCCGATCGACCTCGAAGAAGTAGCGGAGCGTGCGGCGGTAATCGGAACGCCCGAAGCCATCAGTGCCGAGCACCGAATACCGGTTCGGCACCGACGGCCGGACCTGATCGGCGTAGAGCTTCATGTAATCGGTCGACGCAATCACCGGTCCTTCGCCGCGCCCGGCAATCTTGCGCGTCACGAACGGAACGCGCGGCGTCTCCGTCGGATGCAGGAGGTTCCAGCGCTCGGCATCGTGGGCGTCGCGGGCAAGCTCGGTAAAGCTCGTCACGCTCCAGATGTCGGCTGCGACACCCCAGTCGTCGCGCAAGAGATCGGCGGCGGCGATGACTTCGCGCAGGATCGCGCCCGATCCCATGAGCTGCACCCTGTGGCCCGGCGCCCCCTCCGGCGCCGCCCGGAACAAATACATGCCCTTGATGATGTCGGCCTCGACGCCGTCCGGCATCGGCGGATGCTCGTAATTCTCATTCAGCAGCGTCAGGTAGAAGAAC
The DNA here is from genome assembly GCA_003963455.1 of Hyphomicrobiales bacterium. Lineage (GTDB taxonomy): Bacteria > Pseudomonadota > Alphaproteobacteria > Rhizobiales > Rhizobiaceae > Mesorhizobium. The sequence goes on along the minus strand of RXJA01000135.1, from coordinate 1,692 downwards.
ACGTCCTCCTGATCCGTCAGCATGCGCCGCATGCCGTTTTGGACGATGACCGCGACCTCGTAATTGAATGTCGGATCGTAGGAGACGCAGTTCGGCACCGTCGCCGAGATCAGATGACTGTGGCCATCCTCGTGCTGCAGGCCCTCGCCGTTGAGCGTCGTGCGTCCCGACGTGCCGCCGAGCAGAAAGCCGCGGCACCGCTCGTCGCCGGCCGCCCATGCGAGATCGCCGATGCGCTGGAAACCGAACATCGAATAGAAGATGTAGAACGGCACCATCGGCACGTCCGACGTCGAATAGCTCGTCGCCGCGGCAATCCACGACGCCATCGCGCCGGCTTCGTTGATGCCTTCCTGCAGCATCTGGCCGGACTTGTCTTCCTTGTAGAACATCAGCTGATCGGCATCTTCGGGCCGATAGAGCTGGCCAACCTGACTGAAGATGCCGAACTGCCGGAACATGCCTTCCATGCCGAACGTGCGGCTTTCGTCGGGAACGATCGGAACGATGTGGCGGCCGAGAGCCTTGTCGCGCATGAGCGCCGTCAGGATCCTGACGAACGCCATCGTCGTCGAGATCTCGCGGCCGTCCGACCCCTTGAGCTGCGATTCAAACAGCGCCAGCGGCGGCGCCTCGAGCGTGACCGACGACTTGCGGCGGCGTGACGGCAGATAGCCGCCGAGGTTGCGCCGCATCTTGTGCAGGTATTCGTCCTCGGGCGAACCCTTCTCGAAACGAATGAACGGCAGATCGGCGAGCTGGTCGTCGGCAACCGGCACCTTGAAGCGATCGCGGAACTGGCGCAGCGCGTCGACATCCATCTTCTTCGATTGATGCGCGAGCATCTGGCCTTCGCCGGCTTGCCCCATGCCATAACCCTTGACGGTCTTGGCAAGAATGCACGTCGGCTGATCCTTGTGCTGCGTCGCCGCCGCATACGCCGCGTAAACTTTCGACGGATCGTGGCCGCCGCGCGTCAGGCGCCAGATCTTCTCATCCGACCAGTCTTCGACGAGCGCCGCCGTTTCCGGATACCGCCCGAAGAAGTGCTTGCGGATGAACGCGCCGTCACGCGATTTGAAGACCTGGTATTCGCCGTCGACGCACTCTTCCATCAGCTGGCGCAGTCTGCCCGTCGTATCGCGCGCCAGCAGCTCGTCCCATTGCGAGCCCCAGATGACCTTGAGCACATTCCAGCCCGCGCCGCGGAAGTTGCGCTCGAGCTCCTGGATGATCTTGCCGTTGCCACGCACCGGCCCGTCGAGCCGCTGCAGGTTGCAATTGACGACGAAAATCAGATTGTCGAGCTTCTCACGGCCCGCGAGCGAAATCGCGCCGAGGCTTTCCGGCTCGTCCATCTCGCCGTCGCCGCAGAACACCCAGACCTTGCGGTCTTCCGTGTCGGCCAGTCCGCGCGCGTGCAGATATTTCAGAAACCGCGCCTGATAGATCGCCATCAACGGCCCGAGGCCCATCGAGACGGTCGGAAATTGCCAGAAGTCCGGCATCAGCCACGGATGCGGATAGGACGGCAGACCCTTTCCGCCGACCTCCTGTCGGAAATGCAGAAGCCGGTTCTCGTCGAGCCGGCCTTCGAGAAACGCGCGCGCGTAAATGCCCGGCGACGAATGCCCCTGGACCAGAATGAGATCGCCGCCATGCCTTTCGGACGGCGCGTGCCAGAAATGCGTG
>RXJA01000010.1 GCA_003963455.1 Hyphomicrobiales bacterium | reverse complement strand
CTGCACCCGCACCCGCAATTCGGCGGCACGATGAACAACAAGATCGTCTACGACCTCTTCTACATGTTCCAGAAGCGCGATTTCACCGTGCTGCGCTTCAATTTCCGCGGCATCGGCCGCAGCCAGGGCGAGTTCGACCACGGCACCGGCGAATTGTCGGACGCGGCGGCGGCGCTCGACTGGGTGCAGTCGCTGCATCCGGATTCCAAGAGCTGCTGGGTCGCCGGCTATTCCTTCGGCTCGTGGATCGGCATGCAGCTTCTGATGCGCCGGCCGGAGATCGAGGGCTTCATATCGGTCGCGCCGCAGCCCAACACCTATGATTTCTCGTTCCTGGCGCCCTGCCCGTCATCCGGCCTCATCATCCATGGCGACGCCGACAAGGTGGCGCCGCCCAAGGACGTGCAGGGTCTGGTCGACAAGCTGCACACGCAAAAGGGCATCACCATCACCCAGAAGACGCTGCCCGGCGCCAACCATTTCTTCGCCAACGACACCGAGCAGCTGATCCAGGATTGCGCCGACTATCTCGACCGCCGCCTCGCCGGCGAGTTGGCTGATCCGAGGCCGAAGCGGCTGCGCTAAGCGCGGGAAGCTGCACAGTCCAAAAGGCTTTAATGGGTCGGCGTCCGATCGGCGCCGACTTCGCCGACTTCGCCGCCCTCGACCGAGCCTGCCATCGAGACCCTGCCTTTCGGCGCATGGGAGGGTGCCAGCCGGAATGTGCGCTTGCGCACCGGCAGCTTCGAGCCTGTCTGGCCGAAGATGAAACCGAGCCGGGCGAACACCAGCCCCGAGACCACCGCGAAGGCCAGCCCGAGGCCGAAGCCCGCGACCGTGTCGCTCGGATAATGCGCGCCGACGAAGACGCGTGTCGAGGCGATGCAGGCGGTGACCGCCAGCGCGATGTACCAGCGCCTGGGGAACAGCAGCAGCAGGATGCCGAAGACCGCGCCCATCGTCGTGGCATGGCCGGATGGAAAGCCGGCGAAACGCGCGTCCATGGCGAAAGGATGCAGCGACAGGACGCCGAAACTGTCGAAATAGAGCGGCCGCGCCCGGCCGATGCCGTATTTCAGCAGATTGACCGCCAGGCCGGACAGGCCGACGGAACAAAGCACCAGGAACGCGAAACACGTCCAGTTGTAGACGACCATCCGGCGCTGCCTGGACAGGCCGCGCCAATCCGTCAGATTGGCGGCTACGAGGCAGAGCGCCGCCGGGATGAGATACCAGCCGCCAAGGCCGAACTGGGTGAAGAAATCGGTGAAGCAAACGAAGCCAGGGGACCATTCGCCGCGCATCTCGCCCGCGCCCGTGTCGAGGCGCAGGAAGATCGCCACGGTGAGAAGCACCCAGGCCATGAGCCAGACGCTCCACAAGATTCTCGGATAGCGCGCCGGGCGCACGGCGAAGCGCCGCTTCACGATCGACATCGTGTCGCGGAAATTGCCGAGCGAGCGGCGGTAAAGGGCAAGGGGCGCGGCGGACATGGCTTTGGCGCAAGGTCTATAAGGGCATTCGATGGCCGACGCTATTCTTCACGGAGCCACCCGGTAAAGCCCGAGCGCGAGCTTGTCTCCTGACGAATAGTTGATGCCGTCGATCTCGGTCAGCCGCTTCGCCGACTTGCCCTGGGCGGCCAGCGCATCGGTGAGCTTCTGCTCATCCTTGACCGGCGCCAGGCCGAGAGCGCAGGACGGATCTGCGAGCAGATGCCGCGCCACGCCCTGGACGTCCGTGAGCACGGTCTTGGTGCCGACCAGGAAGACCAGGCTCGGCTCCTGGAATTTCGCCGAGGCAAGCACGGTGTTGTCGCAAAGGCGGTTGGCGTCGACAGCGGCCTTGACGGCGGGGCTGAGCCAGATCGGCTTCAGCGACGGCGCGATGACGCCGAACAGCAGGCTGAAGGTGATGCCCGCGCCGACCGCGATCGCGGCGATGCGGCCAAGCGGCACCTGCAACTGCCGCGGGAAAGCGAGATAGCCGGTGACCAGAGCCGCGATCGCCGCCGGTATGCTCCACCAGGAGAAGGTCTTCGCCACATAAAGCGGCGCGCCGACGCAGACCACGGCGAGGCCGATCGCCACCACAGCAAGGCCGAAGGCGGTCGCCCACCACAACCATGTCTGCCAGCGCTTCAGCGGGGCGTTGGCCTGGTCCGCTGGCAAGGTGAGCAGCCAGCCGATCAAAAGCGCCATGCCCGGATAGGCCGGCATCACATAGTGCGGCAGCTTGGTCGGAATCGCCTCGAAAACCAGCCAGAACGGTATGTACCAGGCCAGGCAGAAGCGCAGGCGGGGATCGTCCCAAAAGCGGTTGATAGCCTGGAGCCCGGCGCCAACCGCGATCAGCCCGAAGGGCCACATGAACAGCGAATAGGTCAGCATGTAGAAGCCGGGCGGCAGGCCGTGCGATTCCTCGCCCTGCGCCACCTTGTTCAGCATGTCCTTGCCGACCGCTTCCTGGAAGAAGGCGCCGCCGCTCTTCCAGGTGATGAGGATCAGCCAAGGCAGGACGATGACGAGCACGATCGCCACGCCGCGCACCAGTTTCATCTTGAGCAGCCAGCGCCAGTCGCGGTCGAAGGCAATCAGCGCCGCGGCCGTGAGCAGCGACAAGAGCGGCGAAACCGGACCCTTGATGAGGATGCCCAGACCCTGCGCGACCCAGAAGATCCAGGGCAGATGTCCGGGTACCGGTTCATTGCGCTTGGCGGCCAGATAGACCTGCGCCAGCGCGCCCTGCGCGATCACGCAGCAGGCGAGAAGCATGGCGTCGGTCTTGGCGTCGCGCCCCTCGAAGGCAGTGGCGAAGATCGCCGCCATTATCAGGCCGGCGGCCAGCCCGGCATTGGCGCCGAAGAGCTTTGTCCCGGTCCAGCCGATGCCGACGACGGCGATCGCGATGCCCAGCATCGAGACCAGGCGATAGACCCAGATCGGCGCCGCGGCCCCTTCGCCGCTCAGCGCGACCGCCGCGGACTGCAGCCAGTAGATGCCGATCGGCTTCTTGTAGCGTGTTACGTCCTGCAGGCGGATGTCGACATAGTCGCCCGTCTCGACCATCTGCTTGGTCGCCTGGACGAAGCGGGATTCATCGCGGTCCACCGGCGGCAGGCTGGCCAGCCCGCTGACGGTCATGACGATGCTGA
>RXJA01000201.1 GCA_003963455.1 Hyphomicrobiales bacterium | reverse complement strand
GCCATCCATGATGGCGATACAGGAATTGGTGGTGCCGAGATCGATACCGATAACTTTTGCCATTGTTCTAGTCTCTCCTCTAAGCAGGCTTTCAGGACCCTGATCAGGCGTTCCGACGAAAGCCCCTGTTCATAAGAAATTCCGTTCCGGCAACCGGCGTTCCGGCAACCGAACGGCTTGGCGCGTATATAAGAACAGGCTGCACGAGGCGCAAGCATTCTGCGCAAGGCGTCTACCGTCCTTGCCGGCGGCCCCGGAGCAGCGTAACTATGCATCATGCATAGGATTGCCGGCCGTGGTATGAGCCGATGACGGAAGACCGGGAAAAGCTGCGGCTGGAAAACATCTTTGGCGCCATGAGCCTGGCTCTGGTCGACAAGATGGAAAAGGCGTTCGGAGCCGAAACCGGCCTCGGTCCGAGCGCCGTCGCCGCCGTCATCCAGATCGGCTCGAACCCGGGCCTGTCCATTGAGACATTGCGACGCACCATCGCCCTGTCGCACTCGGCGACCGTCAGGCTCGTCGACCTCCTTGTCGAGCAAGGAACGGTGCTGCGCGAGGGCGGCATCGAGGCTGACCGCCGGTCGAAGGCGCTGCGACTGACCGGGGGCGGAGAGGCGATCTTCCGGCGCAACCTTGCGGCCCGCCGTGCCGTCATCGACCGCGCCGTCAGCGTGCTCAGCGCCGACGAGACCCGCAGCCTCGGACTGCTGGTGGAAAAGCTGTTGCCGGCGCTGGTCGACCTCGGCGACGACCAGAATGTCGTCTGCCGGGTGTGCGACGAAGCGGTCTGCGTGCGCGAGCGCTGCCCGATCAGCCATATGCCGAAAGCCTGAGCGACAGGCCGGCCAATCGCGGTGTTGACCAAAAATGAAATAATATGCACTATGCATACATATATCTGCGGGGAGGGATTTGGTCATGCAGCGACTTCCGCTGATTGCGGCCTTCATCGATGCTTTCGATCTGCTGCGATTGTTTTCGCCCTTTGCGCGCCCGGCCAGGCATCGGCGGGATGTCGGGCCGGAACCGCGTCGCGAGCGTCGGCCGAGATCGTGAGCTCGGCCGCAGGCTTGACTGGAGCGGCCGCTCAGTCCTCGCTGCCTGTCCCGAACGCTTCCGCGCATAGCGTCTGCAGCTTCGGAAAGATGTGCCTGCCGCCGGTGATCACTTGCGTGCCCTGGCCGAGCACGGTCTTCGGATCGGCCTTCAGCACCATGCCGCCGGCCTCTTCGACCAGCAGCATGCCGGCCAGGCAGTCCCAGGCGTTCATGTGCTCCTCGACATAGCCGAGCAGCCGGCCGGAAGCCGCATAGGCAAGCATCAGCGCGCCGGAGGCATTGCGGTAGAAGACGCCGCCTTCGGCCATGATCCTGCCGATCAGCACGGCGACATGCTCGGTCGACGCCCGGTTGGAAAGCCCGGTGCCGACCGAACCTTCGGAAAGCGATGCCGCATCGCTGGCCTTGATCGGCTTGCCGTTGAGGAAGGCGCCGCCGCCCAGGCGGCCGTAAAACGTCTCGTCGGTCGAGGGCTCGTGGATGACGCCGACCACCGTCTCGCCTTTCTTGGCGCAGGCGATCACCACGCACCAGGCGGGAATGCCGCGCACGAAATTCGCGGTGCCGTCGATCGGGTCGATCACCCAGACATGACCGGTTGTTCCGGTCACGGCCGCGTGCTCCTCGCCGACGATGCCGTCTTGCGGATAGGCCGCGGCGATCGCCGCGCGGATGAACAGCTCGACCTCGCGGTCGCCCTCGGAAACCAGGTCCTGGTGGCCCTTGCTCTCGACGGTCAGGTTGTCGAGGTCGCGAAAATACTTCAGCCCCAGCTCGCCGGCGCGCCGCGCCAGGTCGATGGCGAAATGCATGCGGTCGTCGAGATCATGGGTCACGGGCAGGCTCGCGCTCAAGAGCAATTCCAGGAAAAGTGTGCGACGGTTTTCCGTCCGGAATTGCATCAAACAAAGGAAAATTGAGCGGTTCGCAGTTTCCGTGAAACGGAGAAACGCTCAAGAGGGATGCCTGGCCTTAGCAGACGAGTGTGTCAGGCAAAAGCGGCTGCGATCAGGCCGCCTTCGACATCGATTTGTGCACGTCGGCGAGGATCTCGTAGGAGCGCACGCGCGCCGCGTGATCGAAGATCTGTGCCGTCACCATCAATTCGTCGGCGCCGGTGCGGTGTATGAAGGCGTCGATGCCCTGGCGCACCGTTTCCGGCGATCCCACGACCGCGCAGGACAGCGCCTGGGCAAGCATGCTCTTCGCCATGGGGTCGAGATCGCGGTCGTAATTTTCGACCGGCGGCGGCAATTGCCCGGGCCGGCCGCTGCGCAGATTGACGAAGGCCTGCTGCAGCGAGCTGAACAGCAGCTTCGCCTCGGCATCCGTCGGCGCGGCGGAGACATTGAGGCCGAGCATGACATAGGGCTTGTCCAGCTGCGCGGAGGGCTGGAAGCGCGTCCGGTAGACCTCCAGCGCGTGATCGAGCTCGGCCGGCGCGAAATGCGAGGCGAAGGCATAGGGCAGGCCGAGCAACGCGGCGAGCTGCGCGCCATAGAGGCTGGAGCCGAGGATCCAGACCGGCACGGTCTGGCCTTCGCCGGGCACGGCGCGGATGCGCTGGCCTTCCTCGGCCGGCTGGAAATAGCCCATCAGCTCGACCACATCCTGCGGGAAGTTGTCGCTGGCCTCCAGATTGCGGCGCAGCGCCCTGGCCGTCAGCATGTCGGTGCCTGGCGCGCGGCCGAGACCGAGGTCGATGCGGCCGGGAAAAAGCGCCGCCAGCGTGCCGAACTGCTCGGCGATCACCAGCGGCGCGTGGTTGGGCAGCATGATGCCGCCGGCGCCGACGCGGATCGTCCTGGTGCCGCCGGCGACATGCGCGATCACCACCGCTGTAGCAGCGCTGGCTATGCCCGGCATGTTGTGGTGCTCGGCCAGCCAGTAGCGCGTATAGCCCAGGCGCTCGGCATTGCGGGCAAGGTCGAGCGAATTGGCAAGCGACTGCGAAGCGTTGCTGCCTTGGGTGATCGGCGACAGGTCGAGAACCGAAAGGGCCGTCATTGGTCAGGTCTCCACGATGCGTTTTTCCCGCAGCCTCGCCTCGAAGGCGAGGCGGTCGGGAATGACGATGGCAAGCTGGCTCTCCAGCACGCCGGCGAGTTCGGCGGCCGTCGCGATCTCGCGCTGCTCGCTGCGGCCGCCGGCATGGTGCGTCGACAGCCGGTTGTTGCGCAGCGCGTAGCGCCGGTCGGGCAGGGCCAGCGCGGCCACCAGCGTCGAGAGAAAATGCGAGCTCGGATGCGTCGACAGGAAATGGCTGGCGACCCGGTAGTCGGTCTCGTAGGCTTGGCCCATGTCGAAGCGGTAAAGCGCGCGCCACTCCCCGCCGATTTTGGCCTGCAGGCGGAAATGGTCGCCGATTTCGACGACGCGGAAGGTCTCGTGCGGCGTGTGTTGCTCCAGACCGGGTTCCAGCAGCAGCGGCGCCGTCAGCGTCAGGCCGCCAAAGCCGACATCGGCGATATAAATGCGGCCGCCGAGCTCGAGGCGCAGCAGCATATGGCTGCGCGCCGTGATGGCATCTTCCGGCTGGCCCCAGAGCACGCGGGCGGCGAGCCCGCCGACGGTGAAGCCCAGCGCGTCGAGCGCATGCATGAAGATCAGATTGTGCTCGAAGCAATAGCCGCCGCGGCCTTGGCGAAAAATCTTGTCCTGTAGCGAGGCGGCGTCGAGGCTGACGGAAACGCCCATCAGGGCGTCGATGTTCTCGAAAGGGATCGCCCGCGGGTGCGCGGCGTGCAGCGCCCGCAGCGTGGCGAGCGACGGGTCGGTCGGCCCGCCATAGCCGATGCGGGCGAAATAGCCATCGAGATCGAAATCGCTCATTAAGGGCAGGTCCGGCTTGACCGGTCCGATATAGGCACTCGCCGGCGGTGCCGCAAACAATGGGCGAGGTTCAAGATTATGCCAGGATTTCAGGGCGCGGATTTATGATTGTTCTCGACCGCTTCCTCGTCGATGGCGGCCGTCTGCTGCGCCGCGAGAAAATTGCCGACTGGGCTCAGGCTTTCGAAATGGTCGCAGAACACCTTGATGACGACCAGCAGCGGCACCGCCATCAGCGCGCCGACGAAGCCCCACAGCCATGACCAGAAGGCTATGGCGATGAAGATCGCCACCGCATTGATCTCGAGGCGTCGTCCGACCACCATCGGCGTCACGAACTGGCCTTCGACGATGTCGCACAGCACCACGAAGGCCGGCGCCAGCAGCGCGTAGGATATCGTATCGAAGCTGATCAGGGCGATGACGGCGACCAGCAGGATGGTCATCAGCGCACCGACATAGGGCAGGAAGTTGAGCAATGCCGCCATCGCTCCCCAGACCAGCGGATTGGGCATGCCGAGCCCCCAAAGACCCAGCCCGATCACCGTGCCGAGACCGGCATTGATGACGGCGACCGTGAGCAGATAGTGCGAGATTTCGCTCTCGACGTCATAGACGACGCGCAACGCCCGCTTCTTCTGGCTGAGACTGGTGAAGGACTGGACGATTTTTTCGTAGAAAAGCGTGCCGGAGGCGAGCAGGAATAGAGACAGCACGAAGATGATGGTGATGGACGTGCCTGCCTCGAGCAGGTTGCTGGCGGCCGTGGAAAGGATGCCCGAGGGTGCCACCGCGACCCGCTGCACGCCGGGTTCCTGCGTTGTCTCCGTCAGTGCTTCCAGTTGATGCGCCAGATCCATCAGCCGCTCAAGCGGCCGCTTGAATTGCGCCAGCCGCTCGGTGAGCTGCTGGCCGATCGAATAGCTGTTGTTTATCAGGTCGATGACCGGTCCGCTGAGCAGATAGCCGGCGCTGACGAAGACGAAGATGGATAGCAGCACCAGCAGCGTCGCCGAGACCAACTCGGGAATGCCGCGCTTGCGCAGGAAGCGCACGATCGGCGTCAGCGTCAGCGCCAGCAGGAAGGCAAGCATTACCGGCATGAAGAAGGCGCGCGCGAAATAGAGAGCGGCCGCCGCCATCAGAATGAAGATCCCGATAACCAGCGACCGCATCAGTCGCATATCCGCTCGCGCATCGGCGCGCCCGTCATAGCCTTCGGCAGCGCTCGCGTCCGAAGCGATCGGTTCGACGTTCATCGGTTCCCTCGGGCACCGCAACCGGTGCAATCGACGGGAAACGTGCCTGCCGCGCCAAGGTTCCGTCAGAGCATGGTCGCGAAAAGTGGAGCCGGTTTTCGGACAAGATCACGCTCCAACAAAGAGCCGGATCAGGGTAACGATTCAACGAAACGTCACGCTGCTCCGGCCGGCGGTCATGGAAGGCCGCCGCTCAGGCGGCCGGAGCTGGCGCGGCGGGCGACGCCCCGGCCGTCTCCTTGCGCACGATCGGCGCCACCTTCGTGCCGTAGAGTTCGATCGCCTTCATGATCTTGGCGTGCGGCATGATGCCGATCGCCATCTGCAGCAGGAAGCGGTCGTTGCCGAAGATCTTGTGCTGGGCGACGATCTTTTCCGCCACAGCTTCAGGATTGCCGACGAACAGCGCGCCGTTCGGGCCGCGCGCCTGGTCGAAATGCGCGCGCGAGGTCGGGCCCCATCCCCGCTCGCGCCCGATGCGGTTCATCACCTCGGCCTGCGGTCCGTAGAAGTCGTCGGCCGCCTGTTCGGTCGTCTCGGCGATGAAGCCGTGGACGTTGATGCTGGTGGCAAGCGAAGCTGGATCGGTGTTGGCGCGCCGCGCCGCCTCGCGATAGATATCGAACAGCGGCGCGAAACGCGCCGGCTCGCCGCCGATGATGGCTAAAGCCAGCGGCAGGCCAAGCACGCCGGCGCGTGCGGCGGATTGCGGTGTGCCGCCGATCGCGATCCAGATCGGCAGTTTTTCCTGGAACGGGCGCGGATAGACGCCGCGGCCGTTGATCGGCGGGCGCAGCTTGCCTTGCCAGGTCACTTTCACCTGGTCGCGGATGGCTAAAAGCAGGTCGAGCTTCTCGGCGAAGAGTTCGTCATAGTCCTCGAGATTGTAGCCGAACAGCGGGAAGGATTCGATGAAGGAGCCGCGCCCGGCCATGATCTCGGCGCGGCCGTCGGACAGAAGGTCGAGCGTCGCGAATTGCTGGAAGACGCGCACCGGATCGTCGGAGGAGAGCACGGTGACCGCGCTGGTGAGGCGGATGCGCTTCGTGCGCTCGGCCGCGGCGGCCAGCGCCACGACCGGCGCCGAGGCGGCATAGTCGGGGCGGTGGTGCTCGCCGAGGCCGAACACGTCGAGGCCGACCTGGTCGGCCAACTCGATTTCCTCGATGAGGTTGCGCAGCCGCTCATGCGGACCGATGGCGCCGGGACCCGGCTCCGGGCTGACATCGGCGAAAGTGTAGAGACCGAGTTCCATCTGGTTGCGTCCTCAGGGTGTTCATGTGGATGTTGCGTGTCGGTGCTAGAGGTATCCATCTGTCTCGCCGCCCGCCATAGCTACGATCTGTGAACAGTGCATCGCGCATTGCCGGGCCGTATCCCTGCGGCAACAAGCCCGGATTTTTCATGGCTGGCATACCGTTTTGGCGCTTGAACTCGCCGCTTTCGCGCGTATGTAAGCGTCGCGAATAGACTGCAGGGAAGTGGACTTGGCTATCTACAGGGAAAAAGACATTTTCGAGCGGCGCAATGCCGCGAACGAGGCAAAGAAGGCGCTGCTCGAGCGCTTCAAGTCAAAGCCGGCGGCGGATGATCCGGCCGTGCTGGCCCGCCAGGCTGAACGCAAGGCGATCCTCGAGGCCCGCGCCATCCGCGAGGCCGAGAAGGCAAGACTGAAGCAGGAAAAGCTGGCGCGTGAGGCGGCCGAGAAGGCAGAGCGCGAAGCGATTGCCGAAGCGGCGCGTGTTGCCGCTGAGGCAGCGGCGGCCGAAGAGGCGAAGCGTCGCGAGGCCGAGGAAGCCGAGCGCATCGCGTTCGAGCTTGCCGACGAGGCCGCGCGCAAGGCCAAGCGTGACGCACGCTACGCCGCCCGCAAGGCGCGCGTCGGCCGGACGCCTCCGGGCTTCTCCGCACGCTAAGCTCGGGTTCGATGAAATGATTCAGGGTCGCCGAAAGCGGCCCTGAACGCGTTTGTGGCTGGAAATGCTCAGGCGGCCAGTTTCAGCCCGACGATGCCGCAGACGATCAGGCCGATGCAGGCAATCCGAATCACTGTCGCCGGCTCGCCGAGCAGCCAGATGCCGAGCAGCGCCGTGCCGACGGTGCCGATGCCGGTCCACACGGCATAGGCGGTGCCGACAGGCAGCGTCTTCAGCGCCAGGCCGAGCAGACCGAGGCTGACGATCATCGAGGCTATGGTGAGAAGGGTCGGCAGCGGCTTGGAGAAGCCGTCGGTATATTTGAGGCCGATCGCCCAGCCGATCTCGAACAGGCCCGCGAAGAAAAGAAAGATCCACGACATCGAAACACTCCGTCATTCCAGCATCGCTTGAGGTGCTGGGTGTGGCGGGTCGTCCCGGCGGGTTTCGGGGAAGCGAGGTCGTCCTCGTCTCCTTGATATAGGGTGGCCCGTTTCCCGATCAACAAAACACCGGCAGCATTGTCATGCCGCCGGTTCAAAGTCTGCATTGAGCCGGATCGACCGAATTCGGCCGCTTACTTTTCCTTGATGCGCATCGCCTTGACCGGCGGCGCCTTCGGAGCCGGGGCCGCGGCCGGCTTCTTGGCGTCCTTCTTCGGCTTGCGGGCTTCCTTGCCCGCCTTCATCGCACCCTTAGCCATGATTCGCTCCTCCGATTGTGGACGTGCGAGTGAAACAAGAGAAATGCCCGCCTGCAAGAGGGCAGCGCCTGTCGCCGCCGACAGTCGGGCGCTTTCAACCGGTTTCTAATTCGCTCGTAAACCGCATCGGTCCGTGCGATGGTCTTCTTCGCACTGCAGCATCCGCCCGGCCTTCGCCGGGCGATGATCAGGCAGCCGGCCAGGGAGAAAATGCGAATTCACATCGGCTGCGAGATGAGCTTCGACTTTCCGCAGGAAGCACCCCTGATCGCGATGCTCAACGTCCACTACTCCCGCGCCTCCGATCTCGAGCGGCCGGATTTCCTGACCTCCACTCCGCCGGTGCCGATCCAGAGCTACCGCGACAGCTTCGGCAACTGGTGCAACCGGCTTGTCGCCCCCCCGGGACGTTTTACCTTCGGCACCGATGCAATCATCCGCGATCCCGGCACCTTCGAGACGGGTGACCTGTCGGCCTGGCAGCACGAGGTGCGTGACCTGCCATCGGACACGCTCGTGTTCCTGCTGCCCAGCCGCTATTGCGAAAGCGATGTGCTGGCAAACGACGCCTGGCGGCTGTTTGGTCACACCCCTCTCGGCGTTCCGCGGGTCCAGGCGGTCTGCGACTTCGTCCACAACCACATCGTCTTCGACTACGGCAACGCGCGGCCTACGCGCACCGCGGCGGAGGCCTACCACGAGCGGAGCGGCGTCTGCCGCGATTTTGCCCATCTCGCCGTCGCCTTTTGCCGTGCGCTCAACATTCCGACCCGCTACTGCACCGGCTACATCAGCGACATCGGCCTGCCAAAACCCTGGGCCTCGATGGATTTCGCCGCCTGGATGGAAGTCTATCTCGGTGGCCGCTGGCACGCTTTCGATCCGCGCAACAATGCCCCGCGCATCGGCCGCATCCTGATTGCCTCCGGCCGCGACGCGGCCGACGTGCCGCTGACCCATATCTTCGGACCGGGCACGCTCGCCGGTTTCAAAGTATGGACCGACGAGGTCGTGGAATAGGAGCTTCGCGTCACGAGCCACCTTCGTCCTTGAACGATTGGACCGTCAGCGCGTTGTGCATATCTGTGGAGCTTCGGCCGGCAGGCCGCTAAAGTCGGCCGTATCGAACAGGTCAGGGACCAGATGGCAGGCCACGCCGGCTCGAAAAGAGTGATCTACGCCGCGCTCGCCGGGAACCTGGCGATAGCGCTGACCAAATTTGCCGCGGCGGCCTTCACCGGTTCCTCCGCCATGCTGTCGGAAGGCGTGCATTCGCTGGTCGACACCGGCAACGGCGCGCTGCTGCTCCATGGCATGCGCCGCGCCGCGCGGCCGCCCGATCGCGCGCATCCGCTCGGCCACGGACGCGAGCTTTATTTCTGGAGCTTCATCGTAGCGCTTCTGGTCTTCGCGCTTGGGGCCGGCGTTTCCCTCTATGAGGGCATCATCCACATCATGGCGCCGGAGCCGGTCGTCAATCCCAAGGTCAACTATGTCGTGCTCGGCCTCTCCTTCCTGTTCGAGGGCAGCTCATGGCTGGTGGCGCTGAAGGAGTTCCGCCAGCAGAAGGGGCGCCAGGGCTGGTTCGAGGCCGTGCGCCGCAGCAAGGACCCGAGCGTTTACACGGTGCTGTTCGAGGACAGCGCCGCGCTGCTTGGCCTCGTCGTCGCCTTTGTCGGGATCCTGTCCGCCGAACTGCTGGAAATGCCGGCGCTCGACGGTGTCGGCTCGGTCGGCATCGCCATCATCCTGGGGGCGACGGCAATCTTCCTCGCGCGCGAGAGCAAGGGCCTGCTGCTTGGCGAGCCGGCGTCGCCCGAGGTGCAGGAGAAGGTTCTGGCGATCGCCGAGCAGGATCCGGCCGTCCAGCGGGCGAACGGAATCCTGAGCGTCCATATCGGGCCAGAGGAAATCGTCGCGGGTTTGAGCATCGAATTCGAGGATCATCTCACCGCGCCCGAGATCGAGGCCTGCGTCGAGCGCCTGGAAGCAAGGCTGAAAACGGAAATGCCGCAAATCTCGAGGCTCTTCGTCAAGCCGCAGGCGACTGGCACATGGGAGCAGCGGCGCAAGGCTATCGCCGAGGCCTCGGAGGAAGGTTAGGCTCTGATACAGCGAAGCTTTCGGGAGGAAGACCGATGAAGATCGACGGCGGATGCCATTGCGGCGCAATCACCTATGAGGCGGAGGTCGATCCCGAGAAGACCTCCATCTGTCATTGCACCGACTGCCAGCAACTGACCGGGACCGCGTTTCGGGTCACGGTTCCGGCGCCGGAGAGCGATTACAGGATCACCAGGGGCGCGCCGAAAATCTACATCAAGGTCGTGGCAAGCGGCGCCAGGCGCGCCCAGGCTTTTTGCGCCGACTGCGGCTCGCATCTTTACGCGACATCGGTCGGCGACGGTCCGAAGGTCTATGGCATCAGGGTCGGGACTGCCAGGCAGCGTCAGGACCTGGTTCCCAGACAACAGAAGTGGCACCGGTCGGCCCTGCGCTGGCTTCCGGAATTCGAGGGCATGGCGACGACGGAAGAGCAGTAGCGCCGTCGGCTCGCTGGCGCGATGATCTACTCGTCGCCCTCGACGACCCTGAGCCTCAACTGCCCTGTCTTTGAATCGGCCACCCGCGCGCCGGCCTCGGCCTTAGCCGGGCGCGGCGTCTCGGTCTCGCCCTCCGCGAATTCCAGCGCCTCGATCTTCTGGCCGCGCTTGGTGACCTTCGACGTCGAGACCAGGATGTCGTCAATATCCTTGGCCGCCTGGCCGAAATGCGTCTGCAGCCGGCGCACGCGTTCGTCGACCCGGGCCACATCCTCCATCAGGCGGATGACCTCGCCCTGGATCAGATGCGCCTGCTCGCGCATGCGGGCATCCTTCAGGATCGCCTGGATGACCTGGATCGACAGCATCAGCAGCGACGGCGAGACGATGACGACGCGGGCGCGGTGCGCCTTCTGCACCACCCCTTCGAAATTCTCGTGGATCTCGGCGAACACCGATTCAGAGGGCACGAACATGAAGGCGGTGTCCTGGGTCTCGCCTTGGATCAGGTATTTTTCCGCGATATCGCGGATATGCACCTCGATGTCGCGCCGGAAGGCCTGCGCCGCCACCTTCTGCATGTCGGCGCCTTCTGCGGCGCGGATGGCGTTCCAGGCTTCCAGCGGGAACTTGGCGTCGATGGCGAGCGAAGGCGCGCCATTTGGCATGCGCACCAGACAGTCGGGCCGGCTGCCGTTCGACAGGCTGGCCTGGAATTCATAGGCGCCGTGTGGCAAGCCGTCGGCGACGATCACCTCCATGCGCGACTGGCCGAAGGCGCCGCGCGTCTGCTTGTTGGAGAGGATCGCCTGCAGTTGCACCACCTGGCCGGCCAAGGACTGGATGTTGCCCTGCGCGGTGTCGATCACGGCCAGCCGCTCCTGCAGCTTCGCCAGGCTCTCATGCGTCGATCTGGTCTGCTCGGTCATGGTCTGGCCGAGCCGGCCGGTCATGGCGTCGAGCCGTTGACCCAGCGACTGGGTGAGCTCGGCCTGCCGCGCCCCGAACACCTCGGCGATCGCCCCCATGCGCCCCTGCATCTCGGCCTGCGCCTGCAGGACGTCGGCTATGCGCGCCTCGGTGTCGCGGGCATGGTCCGCCGCCTCGGCCGCTGCGATGGCGCGCGCCCTGGCTGCGCGCCACAGGGCGACGACGAGCGCCGCGAAAAGCACGACGAACAGGATAGCGCCGAAACCAAGCGCGTGGCCGAGCGTGATCGTGGTGGCGCCGAGCCGCGCGACCGGTTGCGAAAGGATGGAGGCCATGTCGTTCATGCGGACAGCATAACCGATTCGCCTTCCCGGCACAGATCAAAACGTGAACGGGCCGAAGCTGCCCCGGTTGACGCCTCCCGCACGACGTCTTACGTGAGACGCCATGTCGATCAAGCCGCTCATCATCCTTCCCGATCCCGTCCTGCGCCAGCTTTCCAAGCCGGTGGAGCGCGTCGACGCGCCCTTGCGCAAGCTGGCCGACGACATGCTGGAAACCATGTATGACGCGCCGGGCATCGGCCTGGCGGCGATCCAGATCGGCGAGCCCCTGCGCATGCTGGTCATCGACCTCGCCAAGGAAGGCGAAACGCCGGCGCCGAATGTCTTTATCAACCCGGAAGTCCTGGAGAGTTCCGACCAGCGCTCGGTCTACGAGGAAGGCTGCCTGTCGATCCCCGATTACTATGCCGAGGTCGAGCGCCCTGCTTCCGTGCGGGTGAAGTATCTCGACCGTGACGGCAAGCTGCAGGAGATGCAGGCCGAGGGCCTGATGGCGACCTGCCTGCAGCACGAGATCGACCACCTCAACGGCGTGCTGTTCATCGACCACATCTCGAAGCTGAAGCGCGACATGGTGGTTAAGAAGTTCAAGAAGCTCGCCAAGGACAAGGCGCCGGGCAAGATGGTGGGCTGACGTCCCCTTTAACCTCACTGCCTTGAGCGTAGCCTCTCATCGTGATATCAGCGATATCAGAGCGGAGAAACGCCAATGGGCGACATGTTAATTCGAGGGATTCCTGAACCTTTGAAGCGTGAAATTGAGCAAGCTGCTCGCAAGGGTGGCCAGAGCCTGTCGGGCAAGGCCATCGATCTTCTGCGCAAAGGGATCGTTGCGGAAAAAGAGGCCAGGCCGGAGCGGGCCGTTTCGGCATGGGATGCGATTCGCTCAGCATTCGTTGCTGAAAACGCCACCGACGAGACGTTCGCAGAGATAATGGACGAGATCGAAGCGGAAAGGAAACGTGACTTTGGTCGCCCGGTCGAGGATTTCGAGTGATCGTCCTCGACACCAACGTCATTTCCGAAGCCGGAAAGCCGGCGCCCGATCCGATCGTTGCCGAATGGCTACGCAAACAGGACGTTCTCGAACTCTACCTGTGCGGCCCAGCTATCATGGAGCAATCCTTTGGCGCGGAAAGGTTTCTGAACAGGACTGGGTCGGATCGCTATATCCGTGTCCTGGATCATCTGATTTCACATCAGTTTGCCGGCCGCATCGTGGAGTTTGCTGGCTCGGCCCCTCGTCTTGCCGGCAAGCTACGGGCCACGCGCGAACGAAGGGGCCACCCAATGAGTCTGCCTGACGCGATGATTGCCGCTATCTGTCTGGCGCATGATGCCACGCTGGCAACGCGCAATGTTCGCGACTTCGATGGGCTCGAGCTCAAACTCGTAAACCCGTTTGAAGCCGGCTCCTGAGCGCACCATCGGCACAAGCAGGTATTGGAAGAAAAATGCCCCTTCGCGTCATCTTCATGGGCACGCCGGATTTTTCCGTGCCGACCTTGCGCGCCGTCGCCGAGGCTGGTCACAAGATAGCGGCCGTCTATACGCAGCCGCCGCGCGCCGCCGGCCGGCGCGGGCTGGAACTGACGCCGTCGCCGGTGCAGCGCGAGGCCGAACGGCTGGGGCTCGAAGTGCGGACGCCGACATCGCTGAAAGGCGAAGCCGAGCAGCGGGCTTTTGCCGGCTTGCAGGCCGATGTCGCGGTCGTCGTCGCCTATGGCCTGCTCCTGCCGAAAGCGGTCCTGGAAGCGACCAGGCTCGGCTGCCTCAACGGCCATGCCTCACTTTTGCCGCGCTGGCGTGGTGCCGCTCCCATCCAGCGCGCCATCATGGCCGGCGATGCCGAGACCGGCATGATGATCATGAAGATGGAAGAAGGTCTGGACACCGGGCCGGTGGCTTTGGTTGAAAAATGCGCCATCGCACCCGATATGACGGCCGGCGAATTGCATGACCGCCTGATGGTGCAGGGCGCCTCGCTGATGGTCCGGGCGCTCGCGCAGTTGGGGATAAATTGTCTGACATTTACCCCGCAGGCGGCGGAAGGGGTGACCTACGCCCGGAAGATCGATAAATCGGAGACACGCGTAGACTGGACGCGGCCTTCTGGCGAAGTCCACAATCACATTCGCGGCCTCTCGCCCTTTCCGGGCGCGTGGTGCGAGGTCGAAATTGGCGGCCGCATGGAGCGGCTGAAACTGCTTCGCTCGACGCTCTCGGATGGCGTCGGCGAGTCGGGAGGAATTCTCGATGACCGGCTGACGGTCGCCTGCGGGGCAGGCGCGGTCCGGCTGGTCGAAGTTCAACGGGCGGGTGGAAGGCCCGCCGCCGCGCAGGAGTTTTTGCGCGGGGCCAAAATCGAAAAAGGAACGAGACTCACATGAGCATGATGTCGATACGCGCGGCGACGCCGCGGGATCGCGAGGCGATCCGTCTTGTCGAGGAACATGCCTTCGGCCAGCAGGCGGAGGCCGGCCTGGTCGACGCCCTGGTCACCGGCGGCGATGCCGTCGTCGAATTGGTTGCCGAGGAAGACGGCCAGGTTGTCGGCCATATTCTTTTCTCGCGGCTTTTCGTGCGGAACGGCGCCAAGGAGTTCGCGGCCGTGGCGCTGGCGCCGTTGGCGGTGGAGCCGTCTTTCCACGGCACCGGCATCGGCGGCGCGCTGATCCGCGAGGCGCATATCCGCCTCAAGGAAGCCGGGGAGAGGCTTGCCGTGGTTTTGGGCGATCCGGTCTATTATGGCCGCTTCGGCTACAGCCATGACCGCGCGGCAAGGTTCGAGAGCGATTACCAGGGCGAGGCGCTGCAGGCGCTGGCCTGGGGCGACGCGCCCGAGACCGGCAGGCTGGTCTACGCTTCCGCCTTCACGGCTTTAGCCGCTTAGGGCGAGCGCGAAAGAACGCCGAGCATGCCGCGTTTTCGGCTCGATATCGAATATGACGGCAGCCAATTCGCCGGCTGGCAGCATCAGGCTGACCAGCCCTCGGTGCAGCAGGCGATCGAGCAGGCGATCGGGAAGTTCTGCGGCGAAGAGGTAAGAATACGTGCCGCCGGTCGCACCGATGCCGGCGTGCACGCCACCGCCCAGGTGGCGCATGTCGATCTGACCAGGGACTGGCCGGGCGACAAGGTGCGTGACGCCGTCAACGCCCATCTTCAGGCCGCCGGCGCTCGCGTCGCCGTCCTGAGGGCGGCTGTTGCCGCCGGCGATTTCGACGCGCGCTTCTCCGCCACCGGCCGCCATTATCTTTATCGCATTCTCAACCGCCGGGCGCCGGCGGCGCTGGAAAAAGGCAAGGTGTGGTGGGTGCCGAAGCGCCTCGATGCCGAGGCCATGCACGAGGCGGCCAAGGTATTGCTCGGCCGGCATGACTTCACCACCTTCCGCTCCACCCAGTGCCAGGCCGAAAGTCCGGTCCGCACGCTTGCGCGTCTCGACGTCAGCCGCGTTGGCGACCTGATAGAAGTCCGGACCTCGGCGCGCTCCTTCCTTCACAACCAGGTGCGCTCGATGGTCGGCTCCCTGCGGCGTGTCGGCGACGGCTCCTGGGGCCGCGCCGATCTCAAGGCGGCGCTCGAAGCGCGCGACCGCGCCGCCTGCGGCCAGGTGGCGCCGCCGGACGGGCTTTTTCTCGTCGGCGTCGACTATCCGCAAGAGAGCCCGACATGATCCCGAGCCGTCGGTCCAGAACAGCCTGGGTCCGCTGGAGCGAGCCCGGCTGAAATCCGGGGAACGCGCTTCGGCCGGGCGACACGATACATGTCGCTCGGATGTATGCGCGGTCCGGGGACGACACATGCATCAAGACAAGGCGGTGTTCAGCGCCAGAAGCGCTTTGTGTCGGCGAAGGCGTCATGCGCCTCCGCAGCCGCCTCGATCATCGCGGCTTTTTCCTCGATCGTGGTGATCAGGAATGCGGCGCCCG
Source organism: Hyphomicrobiales bacterium (assembly GCA_003963455.1). GTDB lineage: Bacteria > Pseudomonadota > Alphaproteobacteria > Rhizobiales > Rhizobiaceae > Mesorhizobium. The sequence goes on along the minus strand of RXJA01000201.1, from coordinate 3,677 downwards.
GATCCCTGTCCAGACCGACCCGGGCAAGCAGCCTTGGCGTGGAAACCGCATCGTTCAGCAGGCCTAGCTCATCCTGCAGCTTTTCCAGCGTTTCGAGAAAGCGGCCGTACCGGCGCATCTGCCGCCTGGTCTGGAACAGCGGGGCGAAGAACTCGGCCGCGTAGCGCAGCTTCTTGGCATCCTTGCGCAGCTCATGGCGGGTCGCGTCGTCGAGATCGACGAGGTCGCGACCGCGCTTCCTGACCTTCTTGCGGAAGCGGTCGAGCGCCGAGGCGGCGAAGTCGCGCGCGCGTTGCTCGCGCGCCTCCGTCGCGGACTGCTGGGTGAGCCAGTCCCCACGGACAAGCCACTCCGACAGGTCGAGCATGAGGGCCCGCGCGCGCGCCGAGGCCAACACCGTCGTGGCATCCCCGTAAGCCTGCTGGCGCGCCTGCTCCAGCCGTTCGCGGACCCCGCCAGCGTCGCAGCGCGCGATCAGCACGTCGAGGCCGCGCGCCGTTCCCAGTTCGGCGGCCAGCCAGCGCAGTTCCTCGCGCAGCCGGTCGAATTGGCCGTCGTTTGCAATCGCCTTGTGTATCGTAAAGGCCGAGCGCAACCGGCGCAGCGCCACGCGCGCCTGATGCACGGCCTCGCCGTCTCGCGGGTCGATCAACGCCTCGTTCAACCGGAACTGGCGCAGGCAGGCCCCGGCAATGCGATGGAAGGCGGCCGCGGTGGTCACATCCGGGGTCAGGGCGACAGGTTCGGTCTTCACCGCGCGGGCGGCCGGTCCCAGCAAGCGATAGCCGCGCTCGGCCTTGTTGAGCAAGCCGAGCCGCAGCGGCACCGCGATGTCGATACGGCGGGCGAAGGAAAACAGCGCCGCGGTCGAGCCGCGCTTCAGCTCTAGCTCGATCTCGCAGAGCGGTGAGCGCCTGTCGCCGGCAACGACCTCGCCGCGATCGAGCACGAGCTCGATCGTCGCATCCTCCCAGGAGACCATCCAGGTCCGCCGCTCGACAAGCACCTCGAAAGCAGGTCCGAGATACTTGTAGTTGTCACCCAGCAGCGCCTTGAGAGGGGTCGTGACGTCGAGGAGAGGACGATCGTCCTCGACCGGCTGCTCCCATTCCGGCCGGGCGAACAATCCCGCGGCCCCGGGACCGGCAGCCTTTACGGTCTGGATGCGCCGCCCTCCCGACTCCCGGATTCTGAGCGTGAAGCCGGCCTTGCGCAGATCCTGGCCCGGCGTATCGAAATAGATCGACCGCAGCCGGGCGACCGCGGGCCCGGTCGGGAGCAGGTCCGATCCGATCAGCATATCGGCCGCCTCGAGCGTCGGTTCGAGCTTGAGTTCGACTTCCTGTGCCGGCACCACTGGCCTCCCAATTCGCCCAGGCGGGGCGCCGGCCGACTGGTCCATCGCCTGGAACATCATCCCGTCCTCCCGTGCAGCAGGTCGAGCCGCCGCAACAATTCCGTCGGCACCTGCTCGGCGGTGCGCGACGCGCCGGCGAAGATCGTGCCGCTGTTGCCGTCGAGCGTGATCACCGCTCCTGGGTCGAGCCATTCGTCGCCGAAGCCGATCCGGCCGCCGGGCTCGTCGAGGCGCATGGCCTCGCAGCCGACGAGACAGACCTTGCCGAGCTGCCGCGCCACCACGGCCGCGTGGGATGTACGCGCGCCGTGGCGGGTGAGCAGGCCTTGAACACGGTCGATCAGCGCGACGTCATGGGTCTCGGCGTTCTGCCGCGCGAGGATCACCGGCTTTCCTTTCGCCTCGAATGCCGCGACCTGTGCTTCGTCGAGCGCGACCGCGCCGCTGGCGACTCCGCTGGAGGCGGTCGCGGCGTGGCCGAGCGGCGTCGCCGCCGCGCCATCCTCGGCCACGATGACGCGCGTGGTCAGCGCGGCGGCGTCGAGGCGGGCGGTGCGGCTGCGCGCGGTGTCGCGGTCGATCAGCCCCTCGTCCGCCATGTCGAGAGCGATGCGGGCGGCCGCCTGAGGCGTGCGCTTGCCTTCCCGGGTCTGCAGCAGGAAGAGCTTGCCATCCTCGACGGTGAACTCGAAATCCTGCATGTCGCCAAAATGCCGCTCGAGCGCCTTCGTCGCCTCGACCAGTTCCTCCCAGACCCGCGGGGCGATCGCGGCAAGCCGGTCGTGGCCCTGCGCGCTGCGGCGGCCGCTGACCACGTCCTCGCCCTGCGCGTTGAACAGGAAATCGACCCACGGGGCGGGATCGCCGTCGCTGGGGTTGCGGGTGAAGCCGACGCCGGCTCCCGACAGTCCGCCCGCATTGCCGAACACCATGCGCTGGACAGTCACCGCCGTGCCCATGGCATGGCTCAGCCCGCGCATCTCGCGATAGGCGACGGCCTTGGCGCTCGACCACGAGTGGAACACCGCCGCGATCGCCGCCTGCAACTGCGCGATGGCGTCCTGCGGAAAGGCCTCCCCCGCCAGCCGCCGGTAGGTCTCCAGATGCCGTCGCGCGAGATCGCGCAGCGCGGCAAAGTCGAGCGAGCGCTCGTCCTCGCCCATGCGCGCCTGATCGAGATCGTCCTCGAAGGCAGCCGCGTCTATGCCCGCCACCACCTCGCCATAGCCGGCGATCAGGCGGCGATAGGCGTCCCAGGCCAGCCGCGGATTGCCTGTCGATCGGATCAGTCCCGGCAGCGTCGCGTCGCTGAGACCGATATTGAGCAGCGTCTCCATCATCCCCGGCATCGACACCGGCGCGCCGGAGCGGACGGACAAGAGAAGCGGCCGGCGCGGATCGCCGAAGCGGAGCCCGGTCGCGGCCTCGAGCCGCTTCATCGCGTCGTGCCAGAGCGCGGGTGTGACCGCTTCCGGATGGGCGCAGAGGCTGGTGTCCAGCACGAAGGCTGGCGGCACGTTCAGCCCAAGCGCCGCCATTCGCGCGAGATTGTAGGCCTTGAAGCCCATCGTCTCTGGCGAAGCTGCCTTGGCCAGCGGCGCGCCGGCCACGATCAGGCAAGGCTGGGCTACCCGATCGGCCGGAATGCACGTTGCCGCGTCGTTCACGCCCGCCTCCCCTGATGCCCCGCGCCGACCCGCGTGAAGACCAGGCCGCGCATCGCGTAGCCCGTGCGCAGCAGCGCGTCGGTGGATGCTTCCAGCGCGGCCGCGAAATCGGTGCCGAGGCTGAGCGCGGCCGCATCCGAGACGTGGCGCACGAACAGGCGCCTGACATCGCGGGTCAGCGCGTCGCACAGCTTCTCGGCGTTGACCACCCGCCAGCAGGCGGCCAGGAATTCATCCTGGTCCTCCGCGAGGCTCGCTTCGTTGAGCGTGCGCGCTATCGCCAGCGCCTTGACATGGTCCCGCGTCGCTTCGAGCACCTTGTCGGCAAGCCGGCGCAGCGCGGCGCGCAGCTCGTCGTTCCAGCCATGGTGGTTGTCCTCGGCGATCAGCGACAGGACGAATCCGGCCTCCTCCAGCTCGTCCGCCGCATCGTCGGCGCACTCGATCAGCCGCAGGAAGGGCAGCCAGCGCGCGTTGCCCGCCGCCTGATCGCGCAGGCGCATCACCAGATGATCGGCCTTGCGCTCCCAGACCTTGGCGCGCTCCGAGAGCTTCCGCGCCGCCTTGACGTCCGTTTCGTGGCCATGGGCCAGCGCATCGCGTATGCCCTCCGCCAGCGCCTGGCAGAAGGCGGCGTGCTCACCGAGCAGGGC
>RXJA01000316.1 GCA_003963455.1 Hyphomicrobiales bacterium | reverse complement strand
CTCGCGCCACAGATAGCCCCAGAGCCGGAAATAGGTGATGACGCCGAGCAGCGCGAGGCCGCCGAGCGCCACCGCGATGAAGGTGGCGACGACGATCGGCTCGTGCAGCGGCAGCGACTCCAAAGTGAGGCGGCCGAAGATGAATTTTGTCAGCGTCTCAGGCATCCGCCATCCCTCACAATTCAAAGCGCGGCAGGCCGGGCGACGGCGCCCCGGCGTCGGCGCGGCGGCTGCCTGTTCCGGGGCTGAGCAGCCCCGCCCCGCGCAGCGGGGCAAGGTCGCGCAGCGGCCAATATTTCGCATCCGCATCACGGGCCGCGCGCGAGGCGGCGGCCGCTTCCTCGGCCGTGCATATGCTGGCGACATAGGACGGATCGTTGCCGAACACGGCGCCGCGCCGGGCAAGCTTGTCGTATTGCAGCGGCAGGGTGTTGCGGACGCCGGCCAGCCCAAGACCGCCCTTGGCGTCGATCGACATCATTTCGTTCATGCACATCTTGCCGGGTTCGACACACAGGTTGAGGATGGCGCCGAAGAGGTCGGGATCGACGGAGGCATAGTGGCGGACCGGTTCGTTCTCGCTCGGACGTTCGAGTTGGAGATAGCTGTCGCGGCTGAGCGTGGCCGGCGCGCCCTTGGCCAGCGCCACCCACTCGCCGAAGGCCTGGTCGGAGAGGCCGTGGAAAGCAAAGTGCATGCCGGAGAAACCGGCGCCGCTGTAGTTGGCCGAGAAGCCGGTATAGGTGCCCGGACGGTTGATGACGGCGTGCAGCTTCGTCTCCATGGCGGGCATGGCGTAGATCTGGCCGGCAAGAGCGGGGATGTAGAAGGAATTCATCACCGTGGACGAGGTGATGCGGAAGTCGATCGGCTGGTTGACCGGCGCCGCCAGCTCGTTGACGGAGGCGATGCCGTAGTCCGGATAGATGAAGAGCCATTTCCAGTCGAGCGCGACGACCTCGACCCTGAGCGGCTTGTGGCTCTGCGTGACCGGCTGGCCGGGCTCGATCCGGTCGATGCGCCGGTAGGGATCGAGGAGATGCGTGCCAAGCCAGGTCAGCGCTCCCAGGCAGATGATGATGAGGAGGGGTGCTGCCCAGATCACCAGCTCCAATTTGGTCGAATGGTCCCAGTCGGGCGCATAGGCCGCAGCCGTGTTGGCCTGACGGTAGCGCCAGGCGAAAAAGACCGTCAGCGCCATGACGGGCACGATGATGAGCAGCATCAGCAGGGTCGAAACAACGAGGAGGTCACGCTGCTGCGCCGCGACATCGCCCGCGGGCGCCAGCACCACGAAGTCGCAGCCGCTCAGCAGAACGGCCAGGGGAAGCAAAAGCAAGGCTCCAAATCGTTTCATAAGACGGCGCCCTCGATGACTCGTCGCAACGCGTCACGCATGTTGCACTGCGGTATCAATTTGGAGGGCTACGCCCGGCGGGCCCTTGGCGACATTGGACAATTTGTCCAATGCCCAGTTTTTGCCGGTTTCGGCAAAGTGTGCGCTGCACAATAGGGCCGCGACAGTCGCGTCCCGGACACCTCACACATTTCGGTGGTGACAGAGACACAATGGCTGAAACTTCGACTGCCGAAACCGACAGCGGGCTGATCGGCTCTCATCACGGCCAGGTCAGCGCCGGCGATATAGCGGTCGGCGTGATCATCGGCAGGACGTCGGAATTCTTCGATTTCTTCGTCTATGCGATCGCTTCCGTGATCGTGTTCCCCAAGCTTGTGTTTCCGACGCACGATCCGCTGACCGGAACGCTCTATTCCTTCGCCATCTTCGCGCTGGCCTTCGTCGCGCGCCCGTTCGGCACCGTGCTGTTCATGGCGATCGACCGCGCCTACGGCCGCGGCGCCAAGCTGACGATAGCGCTGTTCCTGCTCGGCACGTCGACCGTCGCCATGGCGTTCCTACCCTCTTATCAAGATGTCGGCGTGGTCGCCGCCTGGCTGCTGGGGCTTACCCGGTTCCTCCAGGGCCTGGCGCTCGGCGGGACGTGGGACGGACTGCCTTCCCTTCTGGCGCTGAATGCGCCACAGAACCGGCGCGGCATCTATGCGATGATCCCGCAGCTCGGCGCGCCGATCGGCCTCATCGTGGCAAGCTCGCTGTTCGCCTTCTTCGTCGCCAACCTCTCGGCCGACGACTTTTTCAGCTGGGGCTGGCGCTATCCCTTCTTCGTCGCCTTCGCCATCAACGTCGTGGCGCTGTTCGCCAGGCTACGCATCGTGGTGACGCCCGAATTCTCGAAACTCTACGCGAGCGGCGACCTGCAGCCGACCCGCATCAGGGACATGGTGAGGACGGAAGGCCACAACGTCGTGGTCGGCGCCTTCGCGCCGCTGGCGAGCTTCGCCCTGTTCCACATGGTGACGGTGTTCCCGCTGTCCTGGGTGTTCCTGTTCACCAATGAGGGCCCGGAGCGGTTCCTGGTGATCGAGGCGGTGAGCGCGCTGTTCGGCATCGCTGCAATCGTGGCATCGGGTCCGCTGGCCGACCGCGTCGGGCGCCGCGCCCTGCTCGGCGGATCCGCCATCGCCATCGCCGTCTTCAGCGGCTTTGCCCCGCAGCTTCTCAATGGCGGCACCGTCGGCGAGACGGTGTTCATGGTGCTGGGCTTCATCCTGCTCGGCCTGAGCTTCGGGCAATCCTCGGGCGTCGTGGCATCGAGCTTCTCACGCCGGCATCGTTACACCGGCTCGGCCGTGACATCGGACATGGCCTGGATGTTCGGCGCCGGTTTCGCGCCGCTCGCCGCGCTGCTTCTGGCCGGCAATTTCGGCCTCATCGCCGCCGGTGCCTATCTGCTTTCGGGCGCCGCCTGCACACTGGTCGCGCTCTGGATCAACAGGCAAGGCGCGTCGCGCTGAAACGGGTCCAGGCGACGCGTTTCAAATACATCGCGGCGGCGGGCGCCCAATCAGACGTGGTAGAAATCCCGATACCATTCCACGAAGCGCGGAACCCCGACCTCGATCGGAATCCCGGGCTTGAAGCCTATCACCTCCTCGAGCGAGGTGACGTCGGCGAAGGTAGCCAGGACGTCGCCCGGCTGGAGCGGCATGAGGTTGCGAATTGCCTTTCGCCCGAGCGCGTCCTCCAGGACGTCGATCAGCCGGCTCAGTTGGACGGGTGAACTGTCGCCGATGTTGTGGATCCTGAACGGCGCATTGCTCGTCGCGGGATCCGGCGCGGCGCTTGTCCAACCGGGATTGGGCGTCGCGGGATGCTGCATGACGCGGACCACCCCCTCGACGATGTCGTCGACGTAAGTGAAATCCCGCTGCATGTTGCCGTGATTGAAGACGTCGATCGGCTGGCCGGCGAGGATGGCCCTGGTGAAGATGAACAGGGCCATGTCGGGCCGTCCCCACGGCCCGTAGACGGTGAAGAAACGCAAGCCCGTCGTCGGCAGGCCGAACAGATGGCTGTAGGTGTGGGCCATCAGCTCGTTTGCCTTCTTGCTGGCGGCATAGAGGCTGAGGGGATGGTCGGCGGAATCATGCACCGAGAACGGCATGCGGGTGCTGCCGCCATAGATCGAGCTCGACGATGCGTAGACGAGATGGCCGACCGAGGCCTGCCGGCATCCTTCCAGGATGTTGAGGAAGCCGTTGAGATTGCTTTGCACATAGACGTGCGGATTGATCAGCGAATAGCGGACGCCCGCCTGCGCGGCGAGATTGACGACGATCTCCGGCGCGGCCGAGGCAAAGACCGCCGAAATGCCATCGCGGTCGGCGAGATCGACATGCTCGAACCGAAAGTTCGCGAACGCTTTCAGCCGGTCGAGCCGCGCCTGCTTCAGGGCGATGTCGTAATACTCGTTCATGGAATCGAGCCCGACAACCTGCCGGCCTTCGGCGAGCAGCCTGTGGCAGACGTGAAAACCTATGAACCCGGCCGCGCCGGTGACCAGGATCGGCCTGCTCGACGTCAATGCATACCCCTAACGCTGCAGCCAGACCATTTGCCGACCGATCGCTGACCGACAGCCCGCGGACGAACGCGGCCCAGGCCGATCTTGGCGGCAGGTTCGGGCACGTCTTTAATCCTCGGGCCGGTCGAAAACTCGCGCCTTTTATGGCAGGCCGCCGATAAATTCAACGCTACGCCTTCCTGCGCCGTTCCAAGGCGGCTCCGTGTCATCGCGCCGGCAAAGGGGCCAGAGGTTGCAGCGTCTTCAGCATGGCGACCAGCTGGCTCTGCTGGTGGGTGCCGGTTTTCTGGAAGACGCGCTCAAGATAGGTGCGGGCGGACTTGACGGTGATGCCGCCCCGGGCAGCCGTTTCCGCCAGGGTAAGGCCGGCGGCGAGATCGGCGGCAAGCCGCGCCTCCGCCGGGGTCAGATCGAACAGCGCGTTGAGAAGGCTCGCCGAAGGCACAAGCGCGCTCGGCTTGATGGGCGTGGCCATCACCAGGATGTCGGCGCTGCCGAAGATGTCGTGCGCGGAGCGCCGCAGCGGCAACAGGTGGACGACGAAAGGCGCCTCGCCGCCGATTCCCGGCACGGGAATGGATCCGACAGCCTCCCCGGCACGGCTCATGCCCGTCACCGCCAGTTGGAACAGCCGGTTGGCGTCGCGGTCGGCTATCGCCAATCCGCCATAGGCCACGGGCAGGAACGCGGTGTCGAGCCGGTCCAGATGCGGGTTGGTGGCCATGACACGCCCGTTCGCCGACAGCACCGCGGCCGGCAGCCCAAGCAGGTCTAGCGCGGAGGTGGCGGCCACAGCCCGCTCCACCCCCAGCCGGCCGGCGACAAGGCTTGCGCGGGCGAGATGGGGCCGCAACGCGTCCAGCCCGTCGACCTCGCTTTGCGCGAAGCCGCCGTCCCTGATCCATTTCTGGAAGACGAAAGTCGCCAGCTCCCCGGTCGGCATCGGGATCGCCGTGCACAGGTGCGCGCCGATGCCGAATTGCCGCAGCATGATGCGGGCCGGGTCGCGCTCGATCTCATCGGGGCTCAAAAAGTCGTCGACGCGCACGAAGCTCGCCGGCTGCAGGCCGCACATCTTCTGCACGCTGTCGCAGAACTTCCAGAAATCGCCCTTGATGAACTCGTCGAACAGCGGCCGCAGATTGTCGAGGGTCGTGCCGCGCGGCGGACCGTCGTCGCTGAAGAAGAAGACCTGGGCACTGGCCGAGTTCGACAGCCCGCTGGCCTTCTGAAGCACCGAGTTCCAACGTTCCGGAACAAAGGCCGCCTCGTATATGGTTTCAATCACGTCGATCATGGCAGCCATTGAGATCGGGAGACAACGATGGAGGCGGACAGGCCGGAAGGCCACCACTATCCAACAACGGAAATGCAATCTCAAGCCAGCACTGATATGCGAGCGCAATCAGTGGCCGAACCCTTCTGCGCGAAATGAGATTGCGCGTATCGCCGGGATCGGGGATTTGGTTTTCTTGGCGATCCCCCTTCCTTGGGGCAAACTCCGAGCGGGCTATCAGGAGGAGAAATGAGAGCACGCACGGCGACGGTCGGAGACCTGGAGGATGTTTTCCGCGGCCTGTCCAAGCGAATGTCGGACGAATATGTGGCGGCCGGCAAGGACAGCAAAAGCGCCTATGACAATCTGATGATGAACTTGAAAGAAGGCCGGGCACATGCGCTCGTCGAGGGCGACAGGACCGTCGCGATCATCGCCTGGCATGAACAGGCGGACGCCGCCGATACGCTGTTTGCCGCGCGGGAGGATTTCTTCAACGCCGCCACGGTGCGCTTCTGCAAGCGGCACATCCGTCATGTCCAGGCGCTTGCCGGCAACCTTCCCATCCATTCGCTCAGTTGGCTGGAGGGACCTGACGTCGCGAAATGGTTCCGCGTAATCGGCTATATCGACCGGGGGCGGAAGAATGGCGCCACCTTGTTCGAACTGCCGCCGGCCGCCAACGGCTGACGAGCGAGGCGGCCATCGCCGAGCAATGGAGCGGCTTGCGCGAAAATCCGATTGGAAAGATTGTAGGCGCAGGCAGCCGGGCAATCCGGCGCGCCGGATGGGGATGGCTGCTGGAAAAAGAGATACCGCGCGTCTGCCTGGCCCTTGTCGCCATCGCTGCCCTGACGAGGTCGTCGGCGGCGGACATGCGCGCGTCCCATCTTTTCGACCGACCCGACCTGGCGGCGGCTTATTCGGGTGAGTCCGATCTGGTCACCGCTTATACGACCGGCATGGCGCGCTACAGGCTCCAGTACTCGGGCGCCGCGACCCGGGACGGTCTGGCCGCGCCGCTCGAGCCTCGGCTGCTACGACCCGAATTCCAGCAACGGACATGGCGCTCGGCGGACGGCAGCCTGCTGCAGGGCTTTGCCGGCAAGGGCGGCTTTCGGCTGACTATCGGCAACTGCGTGGCGCGCATCTGCGTGGCCAGCGAGTGCGGCGAAGCCGGCTGGCCGCTCTACGCCTGCAGCGACGGACGCAAGCGCAAGATGTCGGTCAAGAGCTTCGTGACGGCAACATTCGACGGCGTCTCCTACCGGCGATTGAGTGCGCCGCCGGAGTGAATTGACGACCCGAACCGCACGATGGAGCCGCTTGCGCCCATCTCGCCAAGCATGGCATCGGTTGCGGCGTTCCGAGCAAGTTCGAAGACAGAGACCGTGGCACGCCAACCCGACCGACGATCAGCAACCCCAAAGGTCAGCCTTGCCCGAGCGCTCTCCAAGCTCGGCTTCTGCTCGCGTACGCAGGCTGAGCGTCTCATCGCCGAGGGGCGGGTACTGGTCGGCGGCAAGATTGTCCGCGATGCCTTGCTGCGCATCGATCCCGACCGCGACCGCATCATCGTCGACGGCGAGCGCGTGGCCGCCAAGCGCAAGGTCTATCTGATGCTCAACAAGCCGCGCGGGCTGGTCACCACCCGCGACGATCCCGAAGGTCGCGGCACGGTCTATGATTGCCTGGAAGGGCTCGACCTGCCTTTCGTGTCGCCGGTCGGCCGGCTCGACAAGGCAAGCGAAGGTCTGCTGCTGATGACCAATGACACGCGCTGGGCGAACAGCCTGCTCGATCCCGCCTCGCATGTCGCCAAGACGTATCATGTGCAGATCGCCGTCGTGCCCGACGAGGCGATGCTGGCGCGCTTTCATCAAGGCTCTGTCGTCGACGGCGAGTTGCTCACCGCAAGCTCGGTCGGGCTGCTGCGCAGCGGCGGGCGGACCGCGTGGCTGGAGATCGTGCTCGACGAGGGACGCAACCGGCAGATCCGCAGGCTGCTCGGCGCTTTCGACATCGAGGTGCTGCGGCTGGTGCGGGTGGCGATCGGCGGTCTCCAACTCGGCGAGCTAGCCAAGGGTCAGGCGCGGCATCTTACCGCCGAAGAGCTGGCGATGTTGGGCAGCGCCTAGCATTCCGGTGATCGCTATTTCTGGTTCCAGCGGCGGATGACCGGCTCGGTTAGATCGTGCTCGTAGCCCAGGATGCTGAGGCTGGCGGTGTCGAGCACGAAATGCTCGCCGCCTTCCGGCGGCAGGCCGACCCAGCGCGATGCGAACACACGCAGGAAATGAGAACTAGAAAAGATGAGCACATTGCCGGCAACCGCGCGCAGCCCGGCTATGACGGCGTCCGCCCGGGCACCGACTTCGGCCGCCGTCTCGCCGTTCGGGCAACCGTCGCGAAACAACTGCCAGCCGGGGCGCTTCGACAGGATCTCCTTCGTCGTCACGCCTTCGTAGGCGCCATAATCCCATTCCTGCAGGTCCGGCTTCTTGACCGCGCCCTCGCCGAAGCCGGCGAGGCGGCAGGTGTCGAAGGCGCGCCGCGAGGGGCTCGACCAGACCGCCTGGAAGGTCAGGCCCTTGAGCCGATCGGCGACGCCGCGCGCGGCCTCCTCGCCCTTGGCGGTCAGGGGGATGTCGGTACGGCCGGTGTGCCTGCCCGAGGCGCTCCACTCCGTTTCGCCGTGGCGAACGACGTAGATTTCAGGAAACGCGCTGTTCATCGACCGCCCTCACGGCTGAATGGTTGCACCGGCGGGGGAGCCGGGCGCGCCAGCCTATGCGGCGACCGGCAAAAAGAACAGGCCGCGGCGATTGCCGCGGCCTGCTCGGCATCGGGAGGATGCTTGTTGGTTAGGCCGGCTGCAGACCGCCGGACAACGCAAGGTCCGCCTCTTCCGGCAACTGGCCGGCCATGGCGGCGGCGAATTGCTTCTGGTCGAGTTCGCCCTCCCAGCGCGCCACGACGATGGTCGCGACCGCGTTGCCGACGAAGTTGGTGAGCGCGCGGCATTCCGACATGAAGCGGTCGACGCCGAGGATCAGCGCCATGCCGGCGACCGGCACCGAAGGCACGACCGAGAGCGTGGCGGCCAGGGTGATGAAGCCGGCGCCGGTGATGCCGGCGGCGCCCTTCGAGCTCAGCATGGCGACGAGCAGGAGCAGGATCTGGTCGCCGAAGGTCAGCGGCGTGTCGGTCGCCTGGGCGATGAACAGCGCGGCCAGCGTCATGTAGATGTTGGTGCCGTCGAGGTTGAACGAATAGCCGGTCGGGATGACCAGGCCGACCACCGAGCGGTTGCAACCGGCGCGCTCCATCTTGGCCATCAGGCCGGGAAGTGCCGCCTCCGACGACGAGGTGCCGAGCACCAGGAGCAGCTCTTCCTTGATGTAGCGGATCAGCGCCAGGATCGAGAAGCCATTGTACCATGCCACGGTGCCGAGCACGACCAGCACGAAGAGCAGCGACGTCAGATAGAAAGTGCCGATCAGCATGGCGAGATTGGCGATCGAGCCGATGCCGTATTTGCCGACCGTGAAGGCCATGGCGCCGAAGGCGCCGATGGGGGCCGCCTTCATCAGGATGGCGACGAGGCGGAAGACCGGTGAGGTCAGCGCCTGCAGGAAATCGACCACGGGGCGGCCGCGTTCGCCGACCAGCGCCAGCGCAATGCCGAACAGCACCGAGAAGAACAGCACTTGAAGGATGTCGCCCTGCGCGAAGGCGCCGGTGATGGTGTCGGGGATGATGTTCATCAGGAAGCCGACGATCGAAGTGTCATGCGCCTTCTCGGCGAAGGTCGCCACCTTCGAGGGGTCGAGCGTCGCCGGGTTGATATGCATGCCGGCACCGGGCTGGATGACGTTCGACACGACGAGGCCGACGACGAGCGCCAGCGTCGAGAAGACGAGGAAATAGATCATCGCCTTGCCGGCGACGCGGCCGACCTTGTGCAGGTCCGAGACGCCGGCGATGCCGGTGGCCACGGTGAGGAAGATCACCGGCGCGATGACCATCTTGACCAGCTTGATGAAGGCATCGCCAAGCGGCTTCAGCGAAGCGCCCAGATCGGGATAGAAATGTCCAAGCATGATGCCGGCGGCGATCGCCACCAGGACCTGTACATAGAGATGCCGGTAAAAGGGAACCTTGCCGCGCGGTTCGGCGGCAGCGATTGCTGTCTGCATGATATCCTCCGTTCAGCCCCGATCGAAAGAGCTCGACCTCCCTGGGGCACTTGACCTCCACAGCCTCGCGGCTGCTGCGAATGCATTTGCAACGCGCGTGCCAGATGACATCCGGTGTTCTCCGAACACTGATTTCGTTGGCTTTTTTGAACCGAAGACAGACACCTCCGAGAGCCTCCGTGCGGTTATCCGCATAGGCCGAGTTGTGCTTTGTGCGAAATCATGCACAAATGCCGCATGCTGCAACGCCCTGCCGCTGCCCTTGCCTCGACGCCCGAACTGCTCGCCGGGAGAGCACGCCGCGCCTGGCTTTTGTTCGCGGCGGTGGCGCTGGCGATCATCGCGGCGGCGCTTTACGGCGCCGGCCTTTATGGCCGCTCGACCGAGATCGAGGCTTTAGCCACGCAAGGACGCACGGACGCCAACCTCAAGGTCGCGCTGCTGCGCGCGGTGCTGGAGAATCCGCGCGCGCTGCCCCTTCTCCTGTCGGAGGACCAGCAGGTGCATGACGCGCTGAGCGAGCGCAGCCCCGCGTCGATCGACGTCTTGAACCGCAAGCTGGAAGGGCTGGTCTCGGGCACCAAGGCCTCGGTGCTCTATGTCACCGGCACGGACGGTCTGGCGATTGCCTCCAGCAACTGGCGTGAGCCGGTGAGCTTCGTCGGCAATGATTATGGTTTTCGCGCGTATTTCTCGGGCGCGATGGAAACCGGCACGGCCGAATATTTCGCGCTCGGCAATGTCAGCAAGCGCCCGGGCCTCTACATCTCGCGCCGCGTCGACGGCGCTTCGGGGCCGCTCGGCGTCGTGGTGGTCAAGATGGAGTTCGACCAGCTCGAGTCCGACTGGCGCGAGGCGAACCGCCCGGCCTATGTCAGCGACGCGCATGGCGTGGTGCTGGTCACCAGCGTTCCCTCCTGGCGGTTCATGACGACGGTGCAGCTCGCCGCTCCGGTCACGGCCGATATCCGTGCCAGCCAGCAATTCGGCGATGCGCCGCTGGTACCCTTGCCGATCACGAAACCGCAGCCGCTCAGCCCCGATGTCGCGCTTGTCCATGCCATCACGCCCGGCGGCAGCGATGCGGAATATCTGCGGCTTTCCACGGCCGTGCCGTCGACGCCCTGGCGCCTCGACTATCTCATTCCTGCCGAAGCACCGGTCGCGGCGGCGCAGCGCGAAATGCGGCTCCTGGCGCTGGGTGTCCTCGTGCCGCTCATTGCCTTTGCCGCCTATCTGTTGTGGCGCCGGCAATCCGGGCAGATGCGGATTGCGGCCGAACAGGCCGCGCGTGCGGAGCTCGAGCGCCGGGTCGTCGAGCGCACGCAGGATCTGAGCCTGGCGCGCGACCGGCTGCAGGCCGAGATCGCCGACCATCGCAGCACCGAGGCGAAGCTGCAGGTGATGCAGCAGGAACTGGTGCAGGCCAACCGGCTTGCTACCCTTGGCCAGGTCGCCGCCGGCGTCGCCCATGAAATCAACCAGCCGGTGGCGACGATCCGCGCCTATGCCGACAATGCGCGCGTGTTCCTCGAGCGCAAGCAGAGCGCCTCGGCCGAAGAGAACCTTGGCGCCATCGCCGCCCTGACCGAGCGCATCGGCGCAATCACCGAGGAGCTGAAGGCTTTTGCCCGCAAGGGCAGGACCGCGGCCGAACCCGTCGAATTGCGCAGCGTGATCGAGGGCGCCGCCGTGCTGCTCAGGAGCCGCTTCGCCGGCCGGCTGGATGCCCTGGCGATCACGCTGCCGCCGCCGGCGCTGAAGGTGATGGGCAACCGGCTGCGGCTGGAGCAGGTGCTGATCAACCTCTTCCAGAACGCGCTGGAGGCGCTCGAAGGCCGCGATGGCGCGCGGGTCGAAGTGACCGCCGTTGAAACCGCCGAGGACGTGGCGCTGATCGTTTCCGACAACGGTCCGGGCATCCCGCCCGCGATCCTGAAATCCCTGTTCACGCCCTTCAACACCTCGAAGGAAAAAGGCCTCGGCCTGGGACTCGTCATCTCCAAGGACATCGTCGCCGACTATGGCGGCCGCATCGAGGTGGCAAGCAGCGGCCAGGGAACACACTTCACCATCCATCTTTCGAAAGCCGGCGCAGCATGACCAACCATGATCCCGCACCGGTGATCCTGATCGACGACGACAGCGATCTGCTCAAGGCGACCAGGCAGACGCTGGAGCTTGCCGGCTTCGAGGTGTCGGCCTACCCAGCGGCAAGGGAAGCGCTGGCGGCGCTGGACAGGAATTTCGCCGGCGTCGTTGTGTCGGACATCCGTATGCCGGAGATCGACGGGCTGCAGCTTTTCGACCGCGTTCTGCGGCTCGACCCCGATATCCCCGTCATCCTGGTCACCGGGCATGGCGACATCGCCATGGCTGTCAAGGCGATCAAGGACGGCGCCTACGACTTCATCACCAAGCCTTTCGCCACTGAGCGGCTGGCGCAGAGCGTCGCGCGAGCGGCGGAGAAACGCCGGCTGGTGATGGAAAACCGCGCCTTGCGCGAGGCGGCCGAGCAGGCGCAGGAGGGATTGCCGCTCATCGGCCAGACGCCGGCCATGGAGCGGCTGCGCCGGACGCTGAGGCAGATCGCCGACACCGATGTCGACGTGCTGGTGACCGGCGAGACCGGTTCCGGCAAGGAGGTGGTGGCTGGCCTGCTGCACCGCTGGAGCCGTCGCGCCAAGGGCAATTTCGTGGCGCTCAATTGCGGCACGCTGCCGGAGACGGTCATCGAAAGCGAGCTGTTCGGCCATGAAGCCGGCGCCTTCACCGGCGCGCAGAAGAAGCGCGTCGGCCGCATCGAGCACTCGAGCGGCGGCACGCTGTTCCTAGACGAGATCGAGAGCATGCCGGCTTCGACGCAGGTGCAGATGTTGCGGGTGCTCGAAATGCGCGAGGTGACACCGCTCGGCACCAATGAAATCCGCCCGGTCGACCTGCGCGTCGTTGCCGCCGCCAAAGTCGATCTCGGTGACGCGAGTCAGCGCGGCAATTTCCGCGAGGATCTCTACTATCGGCTCAACGTGGTGACGCTTTCCATCCCGCCGCTGCGCGAGAGGCGGGACGACGTGCCGCTGCTGTTCGGCTATTTCGCCGAGCGCGCCGCCGCCCGCTTCCGGCGCGCCATGCCGGCCACCTCGGCCGCGGTCCAACGCCATCTGAGGGACCATGACTGGCCGGGCAACGTGCGCGAACTCGCCCATTTCGCCGAACGCTTCGTGCTCGGGCTGGACGACGTTGCCGCGGCGTATTCCCTCGCGGCAACGGAGATCGGCACCTCCATGCCGTTGCCGGAACGGATCGATCGTTACGAAGCCGAAATCATCCGCGAGACACTTGGTCGCAACGACGGCGACGTCCGCCGAACCATCGAGGCGCTCGGCATTCCGCGCAAGACCTTCTACGACAAGCTGCAGCGGCACGGCATCGTGCGCAGCGATTTTTCCAGATAGATCAAGGCGGTGGAACCACCGCGCGGCGCTAATCGTTTGGTCTTGCCGGGAAAAGCGTGGCAGGTTGGCACCAGCCGGACCGCGAATGCACCGCCGCGACGGCCTTGGCGGTTGCGCTTGGCAAGCGTTGATGGTTTGTTGCCGCTCAGCGGAGAACGAATGATGCGCGAATCCCTCGGTCAAGACGAATACGGCTCGGCCAACCCTTTCGATCCGGACGACCTGCCCAATCTCAACGCGATGGGGCCGGTGATGGGCGGCGGCAATGATTTCGAGAAATACGCGGTCGCCGTCATCATCGTGTTCGGCGCGCTGATCATTGGCGGCCTGATGGCCGCCTCGATGTCCTTCGGCCACCGCAACGGCTTCCTGTTCGCGCTTGGCGGCGCCACGGCGGCGTGGATTTCCGGCAATGCGCTGCTGCTCGACCGCCCGCGCATCTACGCGTTGTTCGTCGCCATCGCCGCTGTGATGCTGATCGCTTCGACGATCACGTTGGTGGTTTAGTAGCCCAGCGCCTCGCCCGCGGCCGCGCGGCTGTCGATGGCGCCGTTGTAGCGCGCCCCGCCGCCCCTCTCGATCTCCGCCAGGCTCTTGCCGCCGACCAGGATGCCGGCCGCCCGCCCCCAGGTCTCGCCGCTCAGGTCGAGGTGGTAGCCCATTCCGGCAAGCAGCTTCTCCGTGTCCGGCGACAGCCCGAAAGGCTCGACATAGATCGTATCCGGCAGCCATTGATGATGGATGCGCGGCGCGTCGATCGCCTGCTGGATGTCCATGCCGTGATCGATGACATCGACGATCGCCTCCAGCGTGATGGTGATGATGCGCGATCCGCCCGGGCTGCCGATGACCATGAACGGCTTGCCGTCCCTGGTCACGATCGTGGGGCTCATCGAGGATAGTGGCGTCTTCCTCGGCTGGATGGCGTTTGCCTCGCCCTGAACCAGCCCGTAGAGGTTGGGCACGCCGGGCTTCCGGGTGAAATCGTCCATCTCGTTGTTGAGCAGGATGCCGGTGCCGTCAGCAACGACCCCGGCGCCAAAGGAGCCGTTCAACGTGTAGGTGACAGCGACCGCGTTGCCGTCGTTGTCGATGACCGAATAGTGGGTGGTTTCCTTCGACTCGCCAAAACCCTTCGGCATCAGGTCCTTCGAGATGCCGGCGCGGAACGGGTCGATCTTGTTGCGGATGTCCTTCGCGTAGCCCTTGTCGAGCAATTTCGACACCGGATTGTCGACGAAATCAGGGTCGCCGAGCGCCGAGTTGCGATCGACATAGGCATGGCGCATGGCCTCGACCATGACATGGACTGTCTCGGCGGACCCTGAACCGAGGTAGGACAGCGGGTAGCCTTCCAGCACGTTGAGGATCTCGCAGATGATGACGCCGCCCGAGCTCGGTGGCGGCGAGGAGATGATCTCGTAGCCACGATAGGAGCAGGTCACCGGCTTCAGCTCGCGCACCGCATATTGCTCGAAATCGCCCTTGGCGAGGATGCCGCCCCTGGCGCCGCTCGCCTTGACGATGGCGTCCGCAATGGCGCCCTTGTAGAAGGCGTCCGGCCCCTTGTCGGAGATAGCCGACAGCGAGGCGGCGAGGTCCGGCTGAACGAGCTTCTCACCCGCACCGTAGGGCTTGCCATCCGGTTTCAGGAAGATGGCGGCGGCTGTCGGATCTTTTGCCAACCGGTCGGCGCTGCCTGCGAAAGAGGCGGCGTCGCCCTGGTGGAGCACGAAGCCGTCTTTGGCCAGGGCGATCGCCGGCGCGATCAGATCCTGTCTCGAAAGCGTCCCATACTTCTCGCGAGCCATCTCGAAGCCGGCGACCGAGCCCGGCACGCCGACGGCCAGATAGCCATCGAGGCTGGCGCCCTTCACCGGATTGCCGTCCTTGTCGAGATACATGGTCCTGGTGGCGGCGAGCGGCGCGCGCTCGCGGAAATCGATGAAGGTCGTGCGTCCGTCCTTCAGCCGGATGGTCATGAACCCGCCGCCGCCGATATTGCCGGCTTCGGGATAGACGACAGCCAGCGCATAGCCGACCGCGACGGCGGCATCGACGGCGTTGCCGCCTTTCTTCAGCACGTCGACACCGACTTCGGTCGCCAGATGCTGCTCCGTGACCACCATGCCGTGCTCGCCCTTGGCGGGAGCGGGCGACGCAGCGAGGGCGATGGTCGAGGGGGTGAGGGCAATTGCAAGCGAAAGGGTGACGCCGATCAGCGTCCGGCGGGTCAACGGCATGGCGATGCTCCTGGCGTTGGGGACGCCTAGGAAAGACCGGACCGATGGACCTGTCCACAGCCAACGGCGCTGGACCAGATCAAATCGGATATCTGCCTGTCAGACGATGCCGCCACCACCGCCGGCGATCGCCGGCCGTTCCGCCGCGACCTTCGCCCGGTAGCCGGCCTCCCGATAGACGGCGACGGGATCGACGGCGCCGCCGGTCCTCAGCCGCGCCATGGCCAGGATCGGCTCGACATCGGTGCGGTAGGCGCTTTTAAGCGTCTGCGTCGCCATCAGCGCGTCGTTCTCTTCCTGGAAACCTTCCAGCGCCTTTCGGTCGACCAGCAGCGCCTGCGCATAGGCGCGCTGCACCTCGACCGCCGACAGCATCAGGCTTTCGATCGGATCGGTGACGTTGTGGCTCTGGTCGAGCATGTGCGCAGGATGGAAGTCCCTGGCGCCGGAGAGCTCGGCGTCGACCAGTTCGTTGAAGACGAGGAACAGCCGGTAGGGATCGATCGAGCCGGCGTCGAGGTCATCATCGCCATATTTGGAATCGTTGAAGTGGAAGCCGCCCAGCTTGCCGAACTGGATCAGCCGCGACACGATCATCTCGATGTTGACGTTGGGCGCGTGATGGCCGAGGTCGACCAGGCAGAAGGCCTTGTCGCCGAGCTCCCTGGCGATGATGTAGTTGGTGCCCCAGTCCTGTACGACCGTCGAATAGAAGGCCGGTTCGTACATCTTGTGCTCGGTGAACAGCCGCCAGTCGTCGGGCAGGCCGGCATAGATTTCGCGCATGGCATCGAGATAGCGCTCGAAGGCTTTTGCGAAATTGACCTGGCCGGGGAAGTTCGAGCCGTCGCCGATCCAGACCGTCAGCGCCTTCGAGCCGAGCGTCTTGCCGATCTCGATGCATTCGAGATTGTGCTCGACCGCCTGCCGGCGCGTGCCGGCATCGGCATGCGAGAGCGAGCCGAATTTGTAGGAGAGCTTCTGATCCCTGGCGTCGGAAAAGGTGTTGGAGTTCATGGCATCGAAGCCGAGGCCGAAGCGGGATGCGGCCTGTTTCAGCCGGTTCGGATCGGCCTTGTCCCACGGGATGTGCAGCGAGACGGTCGGTGTGGCCCGCGTGAGCTGGCTGATGACGGCGCAGTCCTCGATCTTGTCGAAGATGTCGCGCGGCTCGCCGGCGCCGGGGAACCGGGCAAAACGCGTGCCGCCGGTGCCGACGCCCCATGATGGGATCGCCACGGCGAATTTCTCGACCTTGTCGCGGATCGCGTCGATGACGATGCCGCGCCGGTCGAGGCGTTCGCCGAGCGAGGCGTAGTCGCGTTCGAGGTCCGGCTTGCGCGCAGCGTTGTGGCTGCCGACGAGATCGGCGGAAATGATGGTCTCGGACAAAAGCTGTTCCTCCCAGTATTCGTTCGGCTGGCGCGGCCCCTCATCCGCCCTTCGGGCACCTTCTCCCCGCAGGCGGGGAGAAGGGAAGTGCGCCTAGCGCGTAAAGCTCTGCGCGTTGCCGGCATCGACATTGACGATGTTGCCGGTCGACTTGGCCGACATGTCGGAGGCGAAGAAATAGATCGCCTCGGCGATGTCTTCCGGGAAGACCGAGCGCTTGAGCATCGAGCGCGAGCGGTAATGCTCCTCGAGGTCGTCGGTCGACATCTTGTAGGCGGCGGCGCGCTGTTCCTTCCATTCGCCGGTCCAGATCTTGGAGCCGCGCAGCACGGCGTCCGGATTGACGACGTTGACCCTGATCTGGGCCTCCGCCCCTTCCAAAGCGAGGCAGCGGGCAAGATGGATCTCGGCCGCCTTGGCGGTGCAATAGGCGGCGGCGTTGGGCGACGCGGCGAGACCGTTCTTGGAGGCGACGAAGACGACGTTGCCGCCGATCTTCTGGGCGCGGAACAGCCGGAAGGCCTCGCGCGAAACCAGGAAATAACCGGTGGACAGGATGTCCATATTCTTGTTCCACAGCGCGAGGGTCGTCTCCTCGATCGGCGCTGAAGACGCCAGGCCGGCGTTGGAGACAAGGATATCGATGCCGCCGAACTCGACCGACGTCTCGGCGAAGCCGGAAAGCACCTGGTCCTCGGAGGTGACGTCGATCCGCACCGGATGGACGAAATCCTTGCCGTAGGCTTTCGAAAGCTCCTCATTGGCGCTGGCGAGTGCTGCCTCATCGATGTCGGCCAGCACCACGCAAGCGCCTTCGCGCAGCAGCCGGTTGGCGGTGGCGCGGCCGATGCCGCCGGCGCCGCCGGTGACCAGCGCGATCTGGCCGGCCAGCGCCTTCGGCTTCGGCAGGCGCTGAAGCTTCGCTTCCTCCAACTGCCAGTATTCGATGTCGAAGGCCTCCTGCGCCGGCAGGCCGACATAGGACGAGACCGTCGAGGCGCCGCGCATGACGTTGATGGCATTGACGTAGAACTCGCCCGAGATGCGGGCGGTGGCCTTGTCGCTGGCGAAGGTGAACATGCCCACGCCGGGCATCAGATAGACCACGGCATTAGGGTCGCGGATGGCGGGCGAATCCGGATGCCTGCAGGCGTCGTAATAAGCCTGGTAGCCGACGCGGTATTCGGCAATGTCGTCGGCAAGGCGCGCGATGACGGCGTCGATATCGGGCTTTGCCGGATCGAACTCGATGACCAGCGGCCGGATCTTGGTGCGCAGGAAGTGGTCGGGGCAGGAGGTGCCGAGCGCCGCCAGCGGACGCAAGTCCCTGGAATTGACGAATTCGAGCACGGCCGGCTGGTCGTCGAAATGGCCGAGCTTGTGGCTCTTCTCGGAAATCAGCCCGCGGATCCTCGGCATCAATTTGGCCGCGATGGCGCGGCGCGCCGGGGCGTCAAGCGCCTTCACCGCCTCGCCACCGAAGATGGCCACGCCTTCCAACCGGCGCTCGAACCACTCGATTGCCTGGTTGATCACCGAGATGGTGGTCTCGTAGCATTCCTTGGGCGTGTCGCCCCAGGTGAACAGGCCGTGGCTTTCGAGCACAACGCCCTTGGCCCCGGGGTTGTCGAGGCAGAATTTCTCCAGCCACAGGCCAAGCTCGAAGCCCGGCCGCTTCCACGGCAGCCAGCCGATTGCGTCGCCGAAGATTTCCTTGGTGATCGCCTTGGAATCCCTGGCGGCAGCGATAGCGATGATGGCGTCCGGATGCATGTGGTCGACGCAGGCCTTCGGCACGTAGGCGTGCAGCGGCGTGTCGATCGAGGCCGCGCGCGGATTGAGGTTGAAGGTGCAGTGCGGCAGATAGCCCACCATCTCGTCCTCATGCTCGACGCCGCGATAAAGACCTTTGAGCGCGCGCAGCTTGTCCATGTAGAGGGTAGCGAAACCGTCAAGCTTGATCGAGGCGCTGTCGCCGCCCGAGCCTTTGACCCACAGCACTTCCACCTCCTCGCCGGTCAGGGGATCCTTCTGCCGGACCTTGGACGAGGTGTTGCCGCCGCCGTAATTGGTGACGCGCTTGTCGGAGCCGAGCGTGTTCGAGCGATAGACCAGAAGCTCGGGACCGCTCATCCCTTCGGCCCTTGCATCGTCCCAAAGATTGGCGAGGCGCGAGCCGGAGCGCTTGTCGAGCATAGATATCCTCCCTTGGAGCGCGAACGCCGCGCCCCTCATTTCTTGCTCGGGAATGTCTACGCAAGCGCTCCGCTTGTCAATCATAAACGATCAATATCGATCATATTGCACTGCACAATGAAAATATATGATCGGAAATGATTGACACTGCGCGTTTTCTAAGGCCTGATGCTTAGGCAGGGAGGAACCATGCACGAAAAAGAACGCCACAGGATCATTCTGTCCGCCGTCCAGGAAAAGCCTGTGGTGACGGTGCAGGAGATGGTCGAACTGACGGACTCCTCCGAAGCGACGATCCGGCGCGACATCGCGGCGCTGCATGTGCAAAAGCGCCTGCGCCGGGTGCGCGGCGGTGCCGAGGCGATCTCGCCGCCACAGTTCATCGGCCTTGCCGGCCGGCCCTTCTCCGTCAACGAGACGCTGAACGCCGCGCAGAAGCGGGCGATCGCGCGGGAAGCGGTGAACCTTTGCACGGACGGCGAGCCGATCATCATCAATGGCGGCACCACCAC
>RXJA01000104.1 GCA_003963455.1 Hyphomicrobiales bacterium | reverse complement strand
CGCAAACCGGAGCCGACCATGACCGCAAACCTCCCAGCCGCGCACAGCCAGGACAATGCTCCCCGGCAGGCGCTCGTCATGTCCACCATCGCCTTCACCGTGTGCTTCGCGGTGTGGACGATCTTTTCCATCATCGGCGTGCGCATCAAGCAGGAGCTTGTGCTCAACGAGACCGAGTTCGGCCTGCTGGTCGGCACGCCGATCCTCACCGGTTCGCTCGTGCGCATGGTGCTCGGCGTCTGGACCGATCGCTATGGCGGCCGCCTGGTCTACACCATGACTATGCTCGCCGCGGCGGTCGCGACCTTCCTGCTCGCTTTCGCGCACACTTACGCGCAGATGCTGCTGGCCGCGCTCGGCGTCGGACTCGCGGGCGGCTCCTTCGCCGTCGGCGTCGCCTATGTCTCGCGCTTCTTCCCGGCCGGAAAACAAGGCACCGCGCTCGGCATCTTCGGCGTCGGCAATGTCGGCGCCGCGGTCACCAAGTTCCTGGCGCCGATGGTGCTGCTTGCCTGGGGCTGGCAGTCGGTGGCGCTGATCTGGGCGGCGGCGCTGGTCGTCATGGCCGTCGTCTTCTGGTTTACGACCGGCGACGATCCGGTCATTCGCGAGCGCCACGCCGGCAAGGCCGCACCGGCAAGGAGCTTCTGGCAGGAGTTCGCGCCGCTGAAGAACCTGCAGGTCTGGCGCTTCGCCTTCTACTACTTCTTCTGCTTCGGCGCGTTCGTGGCTTTGTCGCTGTGGCTGCCGCGCTATCTGATCGGCGTCTACGGCTTCGGCATTGCCACCGCCGGCATGATCGGCGCCGCCTATTCGATCCCCGCCAGCATCTTCCGCGCCTATGGCGGTGTGTTGTCCGACCGCATCGGCGCCCGCACCGTGCTCTACTGGACCTTCAGCGTTTGTGCCGTCGCGACGCTCGTTCTGTCTCTCCCCTCGGCAGATTATGTCGTGCGCGGCATCAGCGGGCCGATCCCCTTCCACTTCGAGATCGGCCCGCTCGCCTTCATCGCCGTCGCTTCAGTGCTCGGTTTCTTCATGAGCCTCGGCAAGGCCGCCGTCTACAAGCACATCCCGGCCCATTATCCGCAGAGCGTTGGCGCGGTTGGCGGTGTGGTCGGCATGATCGGCGGCCTCGGCGGCTTCATCCTGCCGATCGCCTTCGGCGCGCTGAACGATCTCACGGGCGTCTGGTCGAGCTGCTTCATGCTGCTTTTCGCGATCGTCGCCTCGTGCCTCGTCTGGATGCACGTAAGCATCCGCCGGATGGAGCGCGCGGCGCAGACCAAGCCCGCGTCTCTCTCCTACGCCGCCGAATAGACCGGAGACCGACATGACCGAAAAACTCGTCATCATCGGCAATGGCATGGCGCCGGGCAGGATGCTGGAGCACCTGCTGGAGGCGGCGCCTGAGCGCTACGCCGTCACCATCTTCAACGCCGAGCCGCGCGTGAACTACGACCGCATCATGCTGTCACCGGTGCTGTCGGGCGAGAAGGCGTTCGAGGAGATCGTCATCCATGGCGACGGCTGGTACATCGAGCACGGCATCACACTCTACAAGGGACACCGGATCGTCGCCATCGACAGGGAGGCGAAGACGGTCACCTCGGACCACGGCGTCGCCCAAAGCTACGACCGGCTGGTCATCGCCACCGGCTCGGTGCCCTTCATCATTCCCGTGCCCGGCAAGGACCTGCCCGGCGTGCTCACCTATCGCGATCTCGACGACGTCAACGCCATGCTGCTTGCGGCGCAGTCGCGCGCCAAGGCGGTCGTCATCGGCGGCGGACTGCTCGGGCTGGAGGCTGCGGCGGGTCTGAAAGAGCGCGGCATGGACGTCACCGTGCTGCATGTCATGCCGACGCTGATGGAGCGCCAGCTCGACCCGGCCGCCGGTTATCTGCTGCAGAAAGCCGTCGAGGCGCGCGGCATCAAGGTCATGACCAAGGCCAATACCAAGGCGATTGTCGGCAACGGCAAGGTCGAGGGCGTCGAGCTGATGGACGGCACGGTGATCCCCGCAACGCTGGTGGTCATGGCGGTCGGCATCCGGCCGAGCACCGCTTTGGCCAAGGATGCCGGGCTCGAGGTCAACCGCGGCATTGTGGTCGACGACCGCATGCGGACTTCCGATCCGGCGATCATGGCACTCGGCGAATGCGCGGAGGTCGGCGGCCATGTCTATGGTTTGGTCGCGCCGCTCTACGAGATGGCGCGGGTGGCAGCGGCCGGGCTGTCGGACAGCGAGGACAAGCGCTTCGTCCACTCCGACACGCCGACCAAGCTCAAGGTCACCGGCATCGACCTCTATTCGCTGGGCGATTTCGCCGATGGCGAGGATCGCGAAGAGATCATCCTGCGCGATGCGTCCGCCGGCATCTACAAGCGCGTCGTGCTGCAGGACAACCGCATCATCGGCACCGTGCTGTTCGGCGAGACCGCCGACGGCGCATGGTTCAACGACCTCAAGAAGAAGGCGACCGACATCTCCGAGATGCGCGATACGCTGATCTTCGGCCAGGCGTTCCAGGGAGGCGCTTCCTCGGACCCTTTGGCGGCCGTTGCGGCACTGGCGGATGATGCGGAAATCTGCGGCTGCAACGGCGTCTGCAAGGGCAAGATCACCGGCGCGATCACGGCCAAGGGGCTAACCGGCCTCGACGACGTGCGCGCCCATACCAAGGCTTCGGCCTCGTGCGGCTCGTGCACGGGTCTCGTCGAGCAGTTGCTGAAGCTCACGCTCGGCGAGACCTACAATCCGGCGGCGGTGCAGCCGATGTGCGGCTGCACGAGCCTCGGGCATGACGACGTGCGGCGCCTGATCAAGGCAACGGGGCTGAAGACGATCCCCGCCGTCATGCAGGAGCTTGAATGGAAGACCTCCTGCGGCTGCGCCAAGTGCCGGCCGGCGCTCAACTACTATCTGGTCTGCGATTGGCCGGACCAATATGCCGACGACTATCAGTCGCGCTTCATCAACGAACGCGTGCATGCCAACATCCAGAAGGACGGCACCTATTCGGTCGTGCCGCGCATGTGGGGCGGGGTGACCAGCGCCGGCGAATTGCGCGCCATCGCCGACGTCGTCGACAAGTTCGAGATCCCGATGGTCAAGGTGACCGGCGGCCAGCGCATCGACATGCTGGGCATCCGCAAGGAAGACCTGCCGGCGGTGT
>RXJA01000498.1 GCA_003963455.1 Hyphomicrobiales bacterium | reverse complement strand
CTCGACCTCGAAGCCGAGCTCGCGCGCGTGCCGGATGAAGGCCAGGCGGTCGAGGTCGCGGCGGTCGTACAGCCGCCGGTTGCCTTCGCTGCGCGAGGCGGCGGGCAAAAGCCCGATCTGTTCGTAATAGCGGATCGTCGGCACCTTCACACCGCTTTGCCGGGCGGCCTCGCCGATCGCAAAATCACCTTTCAGCATTTTCCGCTTGCTCCTCTAGTCGCTAGAGGATGTAGCACCGGGCGCAGGCTGGAGCAATTCCAGCAAGGAGTGCATGGCGTTTTCCATCCGGGAATCGCATGAAAACAAAGACTTGTAGCAGACCGGTGATTCTTTTGCCGAACTGCCCGAACAGAAGGCGGATGCCATGGACGTCAAGGAGACCCGCTACCGTGTGACGGGCATGGACTGCGCCGCCTGCGCGGCCAAGATCGAGACGGCGGTGAGCCGCCTTCCGGGGGTGGCGAAAGTCTCCGTCTCGGCGACGGCAGGCATGATGCGGGTCGCCCATGCCGACGAAGCCGTCCTGTTCCCGGCCATGAAAACGCAGCTCGGCAAGCTCGGTTACGGCGTCTTTCCCGCGGACGGGAAGGCGGGCGATCCCGCCCGCGACCATGCAGGTCACGACCATGACCACGGCCATGATCATGACCACGAGCATGATCACGCGCGGGCCGGAACCCACGCGCATGCGGATGAAGGCGGCGAGGGGCATGGCGCCTGGTGGCGGACCCGCAAGGGCATGCTCACCATCGGCTGCGGCCTGGCGCTTGGGCTGGCCTACGGCATGGGCCGCCTGTATCCGCCAATCGAATGGTGGGCGTTTGTCGCGGCACTTGCCGTCGGGCTGCTGCCGATCGCCAGCCGCGCGCTCGCCGCCGCCCGCATCGGCGCGCCGTTCTCGATCGAGACGCTGATGACGATCGCGGCCGTCGGCGCCGTCATCATCGGCGCGGCCGAGGAGGCCGCGGCCGTCGTCTTCCTGTTCCTCGTCGGCGAGTTGCTCGAAGGTGTTGCCGCCAGCCGGGCCCGCGCCAGCATCCAGAACCTGGCTACCCTTGTGCCGAAGACCGCCTTCGTCGAGCGCAACGGCGTGGTCGAAGAGGTGCCGGCGGAAAGACTTTCCGTCGGAACGGTCATCCTGGTGCGGCCGGGCGATCGCATCGCGGCGGATGGCGAGATCGTCGAGGGCGACAGCGCCATCGACGAGGCGCCCGTCACCGGCGAGAGCGTGCCGGTGCGCAAGAAGACCGGCGACGCGGTGTTCGCCGGCACGATCAACACCGACGCCGTGCTGCGCGTGAAGGTCACCGCCACTGCTGCCGACAACACCATCGCGCGCGTCGTCAGGCTTGTCGAGGAGGCGCAGGAGAGCAAGGCCCCGACCGAGCGCTTCATCGACCGCTTCTCGAAATACTATACGCCCGCCGTCCTGGCGCTGGGCACGCTGGTGGCGATCCTGCCGCCGCTGGTCGCCGGCGCCAGTTGGAGCGAATGGATCTACAAGGGCCTCGCGATCCTCCTGATCGGCTGCCCCTGCGCGCTGGTCATCTCGACCCCGGCGGCGATCGCGGCCGCTTTGTCGGCCGGCGCGCGGCGCGGCCTGTTGATCAAGGGCGGCGCCATCCTCGAGGCGCTGGGCTCGATCGACACGATGGCGCTCGACAAGACCGGCACGCTGACGGAGGGCAGGCCCAGGGTCACCGACATCATCGCGATCGGGTCGAGCGAGGCCAATGTGCTCTCGATGGCGGCGGCGCTCGAAACCGGCTCCAGCCATCCGCTCGCCCTTGCCATCCTCGACAGGGCAAAGGCCGGCAAGGTACCGGTGCCGCCTGCCTCGGACGCGTTCGCGCTCGGTGGCAAGGGCGTCGCCGGCAAGGTCGGCGGCAAGGAGATTTTTCTCGGCTCGCCGGCGGCGGCCGCGGACCGCGCGACGCTTTCGGCCGATCAGCTGGATCGCATCGCCGCCTTCAACGACGAGGGCAAGTCGGTTTCGGTGCTCATCGCCGCCGGCGCGCCGGCCGGCATCATCGCCATGCGCGACGAGCCGCGCGCCGACGCCCAATCCGGGCTGGCGGCGCTGCGCGAGGCCGGCGTCGAACCGGTGATGCTGACCGGCGACAACAAGCGCACCGCCGAAGCGATCGCCAAAAGCCTGGGGCTTTCGGTGCATGCCGAAATGCTGCCGCAGGACAAGCAGCGCGTCGTTCGCGAATTGCAGGCCTCCGGCAGGAAGGTCGCCAAGGTCGGCGACGGCATCAACGACGCGCCGGCGCTTGCCGCCGCCGATGTCGGCATCGCCATGGGCGGCGGCACCGACGTGGCGCTGGAGACGGCCGATGCCGCGGTGCTGCACGGGCGGGTCGGCGACCTCGCGGCGATGATCGAGCTGTCGCGGCGGGCGTTGAGCAACATCCATCAGAACATCGCGGTGGCGCTCGGGCTGAAGGCCGTGTTCCTGGTCACGACGATCATGGGCATCACCGGCCTGTGGCCCGCCATCCTCGCCGACACCGGCGCGACCGTCCTGGTCACGGCCAATGCCATGCGCATGCTGGCGTGGCGGCCACGCGCGATGAGCAAGTGATCGCCTGCAAATGAAGAGGCCCGGCTGTCGCCGGGCCCCGTTTGGTCCTTTCAATCGCGATGCACGTTATCCTGTTCAGTCGCGATGCGCTTGTTCTCTTCAGTCGCGATGCTCGTCGTCCAGTTCAGTCGCGATGCTCCGGCATCGCCTTCAGCTGGTCCTTCGTCCAGCTGGTGACGGCATGCACGTCGCCGTCCTCGTCGCGCATGAAATCGAGCTGGTTCGCGGCGACGGCCACCGGCTTCGCGCCGATGCCGAGGAAGCCGCCGACATCGATTACGACCTGGCTGCCGTGCAGATGGTCGACCGAGCCGATCTTTTCGTCATCGGGCCCGTAGATGGCGGCGCCTTCAAGAATGTCGGGCGTGAGCTCGGCATTGGTCAGTCTTACGTGGCTGGTATGGTCCATGATGCATCTCCTGTGGTGTACAGGAGGAAAACCGCCGATGCGGCCGAGGGTTCCGTCCGAATTGCGGCGCGGTTCGGTCGTCGCGGTTCATTGCGCGGTTCCTGCACATATCCGACATCATCCGGACGACAATGCCGGGGAGGTTGGCGCCGTGAGCATGGGGGAGAATTCATTGCGCAAAGCCATTTCGGTTGCCGTTGTCGTATTGATGCTTGCCATCGTTTCCGGCGCCTGGTTCCTCTGGCAGAGGAGCGGCGCCTATGGCCTGAATGTCCTGCTTCGCCGGGGCGGCAGCTATTGGATTACCGTCGCCGCCGACGATGCGCGGCTGTCACCGGCGATGCGCCTTGCCTTGCAGCCGGCGATTCCCCAGGTGACCGCCGGTGAGAGCGCCTGGAAGGAGGTGGAGGCGGGCTTCGAGGTCAGCGAGATTCCGGTTGTGGCGGGCAGCCAGGAGCTCGACCGCCTTTACCTCAATCGCTTCGACCCGGCCAGGTTTCGCTTCATTGCCCGCAACGAGCCGGGCGGCACGAAAGACATCGACCAATGGGAAGCAGCACTTCACCCGGAGGGCCCAGGCGGTACGGTGCTGATCGTCAATGGCAGCTATTTCGGGCTCAAGGGTGAAGCCGACACGCCCCTGGTCAGCATGGGCGAAAGGCTCGGCCCGCGCGACTACGACGCCAAGGCCGGCGTCTGGGTCGCCAATGCTTCAGGCACGCATGTGGTCGATCTCGCCGGCCGCGACTGGCGGGCGGTTCTGGACGGCGCCGAAAATGCGATGGTGTCCTATCCGCTGCTGATCGGCGATGACGGCGGCAACAAAGTGCGCGCAAAGAGCAACTGGCTGGCCAACCGCACCTTCATCGCGGAGGACAAGCAGGGCCGCATCATCGTCGGCTCGACCAAGGAAGCCTTCTTCTCGCTGGACAGGCTGGCGACCTTCCTGCTGAAGGCCGGGCTGGACATCAAGACGGCGCTCAACCTCGATGGCGGCCCGATCGCCGGCCTTAGCGTGCGCTCCGGCAGCTATAGGCTGAAGCACTATGCCTGGTGGGAAGCCCAGGTCACGGACGGCAAGATATCGCTGCTCCAGGCAGCGCGCGATGTGCCGTGGGGCATGCCCGTGGTGCTGACCGTGGAGCGCAGATAGAACCTCTTCGGCTCCTCAGATGCCCCGCTTCGCCTTCAGACTTCGAGCCGCTTGTTCGATCGCCGCGCGATCGTTGCCCAGCCTGTCCAGCAATTCCTGCGCCTCGTCGCCCGAAATGCCGGTGCGCATGGCAAGCGCCTCCACCGTCAGCACATCGGTGCTATCGATCTCCCGCGTCTCGGGCACCGCGTCGCCCGCCGTCAGCGGCAGGGCGGCTTCGCGGTCGATCTCCATCTCCGCCTGGCGCCAGTGCCGCTCGTGATCGCCATCGAGGCTGCCTTCGCGCTGCCATATCTCATAAGCCCGCTGCTGGATTCTTGCGTGCCGCTCATCTTCACTCATTGCCTGTTCCTCCTTGGGTGTCAGGTCAACGCAAGACCAGGCGGAACGATCCGCGATGCCGCGAAGGTGATCGGCTGTGGGTCCGGTCGGTCTGCTCGGACTGACCGGCGACGGCTTACGGCCCGTATATCGCCACGGGCTTGCCGAACATGCCGGGCTCCGGCTTCACGCCCAGCCCCGGCCGTTGCGGCACCGCGATGTGGCCTTGCTTGATAACGACCGGGTGCTTCTGGTCGAAATGGCCCTTGATGTATTCCTGGGCGATCCAGGCGCCTTCCATGCGGCGCGGCTCGACGGTGGCGGCCAGATGCACGCAGGCGGCCGCGATGATGTCGCCGCCCCAGGCGTCGTCGCAGCTGTGTGGCAGCGAGCGGATGGCGCAGAGATCGCGCACGGTGGTCATCTTCGTCAGCCCGCCAAGGCGCGTCACCTTGAAACCAAAGCCGTCGGCTATGCCCATGGAGATTGCCCGAAGCACCGCGTTCTGGTCCTCGGTGCTCTCGTCGAGATAGACCGGATGCGTCACGCGGCCTTTCAGCGTCGCGATCTCGTCCATCGTGTTGCAGGGCTGCTCGAAGACGAAGGGGATCGCCTGGCAGAGCCGGTCGAGATGGATTGCGGCGGCCGCAGTCAGGCCCCGGTTGCCGTCGACCGCCAGCCGCGCCTTGTAGCCGACCGCTTCCCAGACCTTGTGGACGACGGCCACGTCCTCTTCGAGGTTGCGCCCGCCGATCTTCACCTGCAGGCGCGGGTAGCCGGCCTTCACCTTGTCGGCGGCGATTTTTGCTGTCTCGTCCGGCGCACCGACGATCAGCGAATAGTAGGTTGGCACGCGGTCGGTCAGCGCGCCGCCGAGCAGCGTCGAGACCGGCACGCCGAGTTTTTGGCCGAGCAGGTCGAGGAACGCCATGTCGAACGCGGCCTTGGCGTAGCCGTGGCCGTTCAGCCGCTCGTCCATCTGCCTTGACAGCAGCCTGATTGAGGCGATCTCGGCGCCGATCAGGCCCGGCGCGATTTCGGCGATCGCTGCGCGGGCGCCCAGCGCATGATGAGGCTGGTAGACCGGGCCGATCGGGCAGGTCTCGCCCCAGCCGGCGAAACCGTCATCGGTGATGATTTCGACCAGTGTCGAGTCAAGCGCCTCGACGTCGGCGCTGGCCATGCGGTAGACGCCGCCCTTGACTGGCAGCTGCGCCGAATAGACGTTGATCCGCTCGACGCGCATGGCGCTACATCCGCGCCCTGGCCGAGGTCGGGTCGTAAGGCGAATCCGCGATCACTTGCGCCGTCTTCCACTCGCCCAGGATCGCCACATCGAGCTTCGTGCCGGGTCTGGAAAAGCGCTCGGGCAGCAGCGCCAGCGCCACGTCATGCCCGAGCGCGTAGCCATAGCCGCCGGAGGTGATGCGCCCGACCAGCTTACCGTCGCTGTAGAGCCCCTCATTGGCAAACGTGCTTGCGCCGTCGGTGTCGATCCTGAGTGTCACGGATCGCCTCTGGTCGTTGCGCTCCTTGTATTTCTTGACCGCGTCGCGCCCGACGAAATCGCCCTTGTCGAGGCGGATGAAGCGCTCCAGCCCGCTCTCCAGCGCGTTGAGTTCCGGGTTCATGTCGCGATACATGGCGCGATATGATTTTTCGAGCCTGAGCGATTCCAGCGCATGCAGCCCGACCAGCCGCATGCCGTGCTTCTCGCCCTGCTTCAGGATCGCGTCGAGCAACTGCCGCTGGTAGGGCAGGGGGTGGTACAGCTCCCAGCCAAGCTCACCTTCATAGTTGACGCGCAGCAGCCGCACATCGCTGGCCAGAGCCACGCTGCCGGTCTTGACGCCGAACCACGGGAAGCTTTCGTTGGAAAGGTCGATCTCGGTCAGCGGCTGCAGCACCTCGCGCGCCTTTGGGCCGACAACGGTAAAGCAGCCGCGATCGTTGGTGACGTTCTTCAGGGCCACGCTGCCGTCGGCGGGAAGCAGTCTCGAGAGATCGTCGAAGTTCCAGCGCTCCGCGCGCGGCGTAGAGATCAGGTAGAACAAGTCCTCGCCAAGCCGCGCCACCATATATTCCGCCTGCACGCCGCCGTTGGCGGTGAGCTGATGCGCCAGCGTCACCTTACCGATCGCGGGCAGGCGATTGGCGATGATCCTGTCCAGCCATTGGGCCGCGCCTGGTCCCGACACCTCGAACTTGGTCATCGGCGTCATCTCGACCAGGCCGACGGCGTTGCGCACCGCCAGCACCTCCTCGCCGACCAGGTTCCCCTTAGGCGTCCAGCGCCAGCTATACTGGTCCTTGGCCTCGACGCCGTCGCGCGCGAACCAGTTGGGCATCTCCCAGCCATTGAGCACGCCCCAGACCACGCCGAGTTCCGTCAATCGGTCGTAGGAAGGCGCGGTTTTCTGCGGCCGCGCGGCGGGCATGTCCTGTCCGGGATATTTCTGCTCGGCATGCGTGCCCCAGGCCTCCCGCACCTTCTGGCGCGTCCATTCCTTGTTGGCGTAGTCGCCGAAGCGGCGCGGGTCGAGGTCGGAGACATCGAGGCTGTTGGAGCCCTCGACGATCCGCTCCGACAGATAATAGCCGATCGTGCCGCCCCACAGGATGCCGCCCGGCACGCCTTCGGCCAGCCACACATTGGGCAGGCCCCAGGCCGGTCCCATCAGCGGCAGCTCGTCCGCCGTCATCTGGAACGGCCCGCGCACATTGGCCTTGATGCCGACGCGCCCCAGCGCCGGGACCAGTTGCAGGGCCTGCTCCCAGTTCCACGACACCGCCTCGAAATCCTCTTCCAGCAGGTCGGCGCCAAACCAGGCCGGAACGCCGTCCTCGGCGAACAGCTTGAGGTGCTCGGTGCGCTCGTACGGACCGAACATCAGCCCGTCGCCTTCCTCGCGCAGATACCCCTCGAAACCCTCGTCGCGCAGGATTGGCATTTCGGGCCGGCCGGCGCGTTTGCGCTCCACCACTTCCGGCACCGCTTCGGTGATCCAGTACTGGTGCAGGATCGGGATCGCCGGGATTTCGAGGCCGAGCAGCGCGCCGGTCTGGCGCGCGTAATTGCCGGTGGCGCAGATCACATGCTCGCAGGTGATGTCGCCCTGGTTGGTCTGAACCAGCCATTCGCCGCCGGGCGTCCGCTTGAAGCCGGTGACCTCGGTGTTGAGATAGACCTTGGCGCCAAGGTCGCGCGCGCCCTTGGCCATGGCATGCGTCACGTCGGCCGGCGCGATGTGGCCGTCATCGGGATGGTAGAGCGCGCCGAGCATCTCTTTGTTGTCGAGGAGCGGCCACAGCTTGCGCGCCTCGTCGGGCGTCAGCAGTTGCGCCCGCATGCCCTGCACCTCGGCGACGCTCATATAGCTCTTATATTCGTCGAGCCGGTCCCTCGAATTGGCGATGCGCAACTGCCCGCATTTGTGCCAGCCGACCGGCTGCCCGGTCTCGGCCTCCAGCCCTTCATAGATCTCGATCGTCTTGTTGATCATCCGCCCGACATTGATGTTGCGGGCGTAGGAGGGGATCAGCCCCGCCGCGTGCCAGGTCGAGCCGGCGGTAAGCTGCGTGCGCTCGAGAAGCGCCACATCGGTCCAGCCGCGCTTGGCCAGGCCATAGAGGATACCCGCGCCGACGCATCCCCCGCCGACGATCACCACCCGCGCATGTGTCTGCATCAAACCACCAAATCCCGCCTTAGCTGAGAACAATCGCGGTCGAAGCTACAGGCGGGAAATCGCCCTGTAACGTCTTCAAAAATTAGGGGTCATGATAAATCGGGCTTATGCGACAGGCCCGAGACCTACCGACGGCGGGCACTTGGATGGCAGACGTGCAGCTGAGAGCAGCTGATCAACGGCTGGAATCGAGCTTCTGGATCCGCCCTTTGTCCAACCGGAACACGCCATCCGTGCCGCCCTGGCTCTCGAAGTCAGTCTGAAGCTCGTCCCACGAACCGAGATATTTGCCGCATTCAGCGCAATGTATCGGGGTTGCAGGTTGAGCATCCGCCGGAATCTGCAGGCGGATGGTGCCGCAAAACGGGCATTCCAACTTGTGGTCCAAATACTCGCCGCCCATGGTTGCGGAGCATTGCGCAATCGGCACGTCTTCGCAAGACCGGGATTTCGGCGAGCCTTTGCTCAGCACTGCCCGATCTCGGTAAACAGCCAGTCGCGAAACGCCTTCACCTTGCGTTGGCGGATCGCCTCCGGCGGGTAGACCAAATAGAAGCTGGAGACCGCTTTCAGCGCGTGGTCGAAGGGCCGTACCAGCCTGCCGGTGGCGAGGTCGGCCGAGACCAGCATGGTGCGGCCGAGCACCACGCCTTCGCCCTGGACGGCGGACTCCACCGCGAAGGTGGCGGAATCGAAGGTGAGGCCGCTGTTCGGGTCGACGCCTTCGACGCCGGCGCTGGCGAGCCATGCCGCCCAGTCGATGCGGTAGCCGTCGCGGATCAACGTGTGGTGCCTGAGGTCCCCGGGCCGCTTCAGCGGGTGCGGCCCTTCGAGCAGCTTCGGACTGCAGACGGGAAACACTTCCTCGTCGGTGAGGAATTCCGACGTCAGCCCGTGATAGTGGCCGGCGCCGTAGCGGATGGCGACGTCGATGCCGTCGCCGCGGAAATTGGTCAGCCGGCCGGTGGTCGAGACGCGCACGTCGATGTCGCTATGCGCGCGATGAAAGCGATAGAGCCTCGGCACCAGCCATTTGCCGGCGAAGCCGTCCGAGGTGCTGACGTTGAGCGTCGATCCCGAATGACGCGACGTCGCCGTTTGCGTCGCCAGCGCGAGCTGGTCGAGCGCCTCGCGCACGGCAGCCGCATAAGGCTCGCCGACCGGGGTGAGCCGCACCGAGCGCGTTGCCCGCTCGAACAGCTGCACGCCAAGCTGGTCCTCGAGATGCTTCACCGCGCGACTGATCGCGCCATGCGTCAGGTTGAGCTCGTCGGCGGCCCTTGAGAAATTCAAATGCCGTGCAGCGGCCTCGAAGGCCGGCAGGGCGTTGAGCGGCGGCAATCTGCGGGCCATGACGACAAAGCCATTTGTGAGTTTTGGTAACAAATACTTGCCAAATTTTGGTTTGTTCGTCGAGCCTTTTCCGGTTCAAAATCCTCACAGAATTTGTGATCAAAACTCACTTCACATCAAGCCTGCGAGGACATCATGGCCACCGTTCATCCCTTCCTCTGGTTCAACCTCGATGCCGAAGCCGCGCGTGATTTTTATCTCTCGATCTTCAAGAACAGCCGGGCACTGCGGACGATCGAGTTTACCGACAAGCCGCATGCGATCTTCGATTTCGAGCTCGAGGGCCAGCGCTTCACCGCGCTCAACGCCGGCCGGGTGCCGCCCTTCAACGAGCGGATTTCGCTCTACATCGAGACCGAGGACCAGGCCGAGACCGATTATTTCTGGAACGCGCTGACCGCCGACGGCGGCTCGGAACAGCCCTGCGGCTGGCTGAAAGACAAGTTCGGCGTCTACTGGCAGGTCATTCCGAGCGAGGCCTTGCGCCTGATGGACGACCCGGACCGCGAAAAGGCCGGCCGAGCGCGCCAGGCGATGTATTCGATGAAGAAGATCATCCTCGCAGACATCGAAGCGGCCCACGCCGGCCGTTCCTGAACTCAACACTCCACAACTGAGGACGGAGAAGACCCATGACCAATCTCACGGGAAAGAAGATCATTGTCGTCGGCGGCAGCTCCGGCATCGGCTTCGGCGTGGGGGCCGCCGCGATTGATGATGGCGCCGAAGTCGTGATCGTCGGCCGCTCGGCGCAAAAGTTGAAGGCCGCCGAAAAGCGGCTCGCCGGGGCAGGGCGCGTAACGGCCATCGCCGCCGACATGGCCAACGAGGCGGACGTCGCCCGCTTGTTCGACGCGGTCGGCGCCTTCGATCATCTGGTGGCGACGGCCGGCACGCCGCCGCCCAACGATCCGATCGGCGAGACTGAC
This sequence comes from Hyphomicrobiales bacterium, assembly GCA_003963455.1. GTDB lineage: Bacteria > Pseudomonadota > Alphaproteobacteria > Rhizobiales > Rhizobiaceae > Mesorhizobium. The sequence continues at coordinate 8,859 of RXJA01000498.1, read as the reverse complement.
ATGGATTTCGTGCGCGGCTTCGTCGACGGCAAGCTGATCGGCGCGGTGATGCTTGCCAAGCATGCCGTGCGCGAACTGAAGAAGGGCGGCTCGATGATCTTCACCTCCGGCATCAACAAGGACCGTCCGCCGGTCCCCGGCGGCTCGGTCGTCTCGGCGATTGCGGGTTCCTTCACCTATTTAGCCCGGGCGCTCGCGCTCGAACTTGCGCCGACCCGCGTCAACATCGTCTCGCCCGGTTGGGTGGACACCGAGATGTGGGACGAGATCGTCGGCGCGGCCAAGACAGGCTATTTCGACCAGATGGGCGCCCGCATTCCGGCGGGCCGGATCGCCAAACCCGCCGACATCGCGCCGGCCTATCTCTATTTGATGCAGAACGAATTCATGACCGGCGAGACTGTCCACATCGACGGCGGGCAAAGGCTGATATAAGGCCAGAGCTAATGGCATCAGCAAATCCGATCCAGCCGCCAAATCCAACCGTCAGGCGCGGTGTCACTTCGCTCTTCATATCGAGGCCGGCTCGCACGCCAAACTCCCTCCAGCGAAGCGACGTGGTCGCGTTATAGGTCTCGCTGAGCGTTTGTATCCGGAGAACCTGGTTCAAGGTCTGGTCGACATGCGTGTTGCCACCGAAAACGTCAGTGATGGCGCCGCCTACGGGTAATGCTGTTTCTTCGGCGCGTAGATTGCCGGATCGAAATCCAGTTCCTTCGGCAGCGGCTGGCTCGAGCAGTTGAGATGCATCTGGCGGGCGAGCAGCCGCCGCTGCTGCTGCTCATGCTCCTTTACCGCCGCCACCATCCCCATGCTGTAAGGTCCAAGCAGCACGCCCATACCCCAGCCGGGATGGTCCTTCTCGCGCTGGGCATAGTCAGCGGCGGCGGCGCGGGCCTGCTGGCATTCCGGCGATGCCCATTTCGGATCCTGTTGTGACAGCGAGGCGCCATAATCGACCGGTGAGGACACGCATCCAGCCACTGCCGCGCCCAGCGCGGCGATCATCGCGATCCGCATCCTTGAGTCCCCGCTAATTTACGCGGGCACAGTACACGGAACGCTTCTTCGCACAAGCGAGATGGCCGCGAAAAGGCAGTTGGAAGGGGCCTCGGCGTCCGGGCCGCGATTGAAGGCAGGCGAGGGTCACGCTCAAAACTTCCGGCTGAGATAGGCCGATCCGGCAAGCCCGAACCGCCACTCGAATTCCACCGCCCTGGTAAGGCCGATCCGGCGGCCGCTGACGACCGCGGCCGGATCGGTCAGCGATCGCGCGAACTCGAAAGGCGGCGCGGTCAGCGGCAGCCGGTTGTGCGTGCCGTCGATGCCCAGCGCCTGGCAGAGCTTGCCGGGACCGGAGCAGAGCAGCCGCTCGTCATCGGTTCCGCGCCGGCCGCGCATCTCGGCGATGCCGGATTGCGGCTGGATCGCGCGGATCAGCACGGCGCTGCCCGGCAGGCATACCGCGTTCAGGCACCAGTGCAGGCCGTAGGAGCGGTACACATAAGCGGTGCCGGGCGCGCCATACATCGGCGCGTTGCGCGGCGTGCGGCCGCGATAGGCATGCGAGGCGGGGTCGTCGGGCCGGTAGGCCTCGGTCTCGACGATGATGCCGCCGGCACCATCCAGTGCAAGTGTGGCGCCGATCAGCGCGCGCGCCACGACAAGCGCGTCGCGGGCGAAGAAATCGGCGTCGGCCGGGCGAACCATCGCTGGCGTTCGATCAGCCGAGGAGGTTGCGCGCCGCGCGCATGAAGATCCGCGAGCCGATCGGGATCAGGTCGTCGGGAAAGTCATAGTCGGGGTTGTGCAGCGACGGGTGCTTTTCGCCTGCGCCGAGGAAGAACATCGCCGATCTGGCGCTGTGGCCGAAAATGCCGAAATCCTCCGAGGCGCGCATCGGCAGCGCCTCCTCGCTGCGCGAAACGCCTTCCTCGTCGAGCGCGCGGGCAAGATGCTCGACCGCGTCCGGCGCGTTGACGCTGGCGACGAAGATCTCGTGATAGTCGAAGCGCACGGCAAGGCCGTGGGCGGCGGCGATACTTGCCGCAAGCGCTTCCGCGGCGGCGACCAGCTCGGCCATGCGTTCGTCGCGCCTTGTGCGCAGCGTCGCCCACACCTCCGCATGGCCGGGCGCGATGCCGAACACGGCCTCGCCCATCGCGCAATGAGTGACGGTCACCATGCTGAAATCCTCATCGCTGAAAGTGCCGCGCCCGAGCGCCGGCAGGCGCGGCATCAGCTCGCTCACCGCAGGCATCGGCGAGATGCCGGTTTCGGGCATCGAAGAGTGCGCGGTCTTGCCGTCGAGCGTGATGCGCATGCCGCGCGAGGCGCAGTTGACGGTGCCGGCCTTCAGCCGCGCCTCGCCGAACGGAACGCCCGGCAGGTTGTGCAGCGAAAACGAGAAATCCGGCGCGATCTCCGAAAAACGCGGATCGGCTACGACGCCGGCCGCGCCGTTGCCGGTCTCCTCCGCCGGCTGGAACATCAGGACGACGCGGCCGCGCGCCGGCCGCTCGCGCCCGAACTGGCGGCCGAGCGAGGCCAGGATCGCGGTGTGCCCGTCATGCCCGCACATATGCGACTTGCCCGGCACCTGCGAGGCATGCTCGACGCCCGAAAGCTCCTCGATCGGCAGCGCGTCGAGCTCCGAGCGGAACAGCACCGTCGGCCCGGCCTTGCCGCTGTCATAGACAGCCGCCACGCCGTGGCCGCCCAGCCCCGTCAGCACCTTGTCCGGCTCCGTATCGGCGAGGAAGGCGACGACCTCCTTCGCCGTCTTCTCCTCCTCGTTGGAAATCTCCGGCCGCCGATGCAGCTTGTGGCGCCATTCGGTCAGCTCGACGATGTCGCGGTTGGTAAGCGTCATGGGGGGCTCCGTTGGCTTGCCGGTCACACAAACACGATAGGGTTCTGCCCACGCCGGGCCATGCGGATCAATTTCGATGGTCCACTGGCGAGTCCCTCCCTGGCAGCCATCTCATGATGCGGAAACCATCCTTACATTCGACACCATCGATGGGTCAAAATCGATGCGGATTCATCTCGGAGCCTTCGAAGAACGCCGATGCGTGTCTGTTGGTTTGCTGCCGCACTGACCCTTGCGGCCATTTCGGCGGCACCGCCCGCCTATGCATGCGCCATGCTTGCCCAGATGGATTTTCGCGACATCGGTTATGCCGATGTCGTCGTCGTTGGCCAGGTCGTCAACTACGAGATCGTCCGCGACCCGGTTGTCAGGAAGAGACATCAGCGCTTCCTCGACAGTCTCCCGCCCTCTTCCAAACTGCGGGAGACGCTTGCGGGACCCAAAAGCTTCATTACCGACTATGCGCGCTTCGACATCGTGGTCGGCGAGGTCCTGCGCGGCAAGGCGGCGGACAGGGTCACCGTCACCTGGGACAATTCCACCTTCGGCGAACCGGATGAGATGGGGCCAGGCTCGTTCCTAATTGCGCTGCGCGATCCGAACTCCCCAATGCCGCCGCTTCGCGGCCCAAGCGCCACTGTGATGCCCAACCCGGCTCCGGCGACGTTGACGGTGCTTCAGGCGCCTTGCGCCGGCCCGTTCATGTTCGAGACGTCGAGCAAGGAGGCCGGCCTCGTTCGCCGGATGCTGGACGGGCGAGCCGAATGAGCGCCCCGCCATTAATCGAAAAATGCGGCGTAAGCCGCTGAAATCCTTAACACGATTTTCATCCTGCTCGCCTAACCACGAAGGCCATGACAAGGCATGACGAGCGGCAGGCTTCGGGTCCTTCTTCCGAGGGGCGCGGCGGAGCCGTGGATGCCGGCATCCTGCGCGATCAGCTCGCCGATCTGAACAAGGGCATCTTCATTGCGATGGCCGTCGGCACGATCCTTTCGGCGCTGATCCTGGCGGTGCAGCTTCTGTCCGGCGGCAGCCTTGCCGCGGTGCTGTGGTTCGCCGTGATCGCCCTGCTCAACGGCGCGCGCATGGTGCTTGCGCTTTCCCGGACGGAGGGCGGGCCGGAGGCGGCCGCCGGCCGGCTTTCCCTCTATGGCGTGCTGGGGCTGGCGTCGGGCGTCGCCTGGTCTTTTCTAGCGCTGCTGACGGACGGATACGCTACCCCCCAGGCGCCCCTCTATCTGATCGTGCTCGCGGGCACGTCGGCCGGTTCGATCACCTATGGCGCGCCCTACGCGCCGGCTTCGATCAACTTCATCATGCTGCCGCTTCTTACGGCCGCCGCCTGCGTGCTGGCGCAAGGCGGCGCCGGGAACTACGTGCTGGGCTTCACCATCCTGCTTTTCCTCGTCAGCATGATCAGAAGCGCGTTGCTGGGACAATCCCGCTTCCGCGAGACGAGCCGCCTCAAATACGAGGCGCGCGAGTTCGCCGCCGAGATGGAGCGCAATTCCAGGCGCGACCCGCTGACGAATTTGCTCAACCGGTATGGGCTGGAGCAGGCGATCGCCAGGCTCGGGCGTTCCGACGGCCCGTTCGTGACCATGCTGATCGACCTCGACGGCTTCAAATCGGTCAACGACACCTACGGCCACAACATCGGCGACGAGCTCTTGGTCAAGGTGGCGCGCCGGATCGAGGATCATGCGCCGCAAGGCGCGACGATCGCACGCATCGGCGGCGACGAGTTCGTGCTGCTCTTCGCCGCTTGCAGGTCGCAGCAGGCGGCCGGCGAACTCGCCTCGGCCATCATCGCGGCCATCGCCAATCCGGATCCCGAGCTGAACTCGGTGCGCGTCGGCGCATCGATCGGCATCTATCAGTCGGAAAAGCCGCGATTGACGGAGATGCTGCTCAAGGCGGATTTCGCGCTCTACGCGGCCAAGCGCGGCGGCAGGAACGAATACTGCCTCTTCGACGCCGGGTTGGACGCGGCGCTGGAGCGTAAGAACCGCGTCGAGCGCGACCTGCGCGGGGCCATCGAGGCGGGGGCGCTCTGCTGCTGGTTCCAGCCGCTGGTGCGGCTCGACACCAATTCGGTCGTCGGCTTCGAGGCGCTGCTGCGCTGGCACCATGACGTCCATGGCGCCATCTCGCCGCCCGAGATCGTCAATGCCGCGCGCGAAACCGGCCTGCTTTCGCTCCTGACCGAGACGGTGTTTCTCAACTGCTGCGCCATGATCGGCGAGCTGGTGAAAAGCGGGCGTCGCAATGTCCGCGTCGCGATGAACCTTTCGCCGCGCGAGCTCGAGGCCGGCAATGTCGACGACATGATCCTCCACGGGCTGAAGGCGAAAGATGTGCCGGCCGCGATGCTCGAGATCGAGATCACCGAGGAGGCGCCGGTCGACCGCGACAGGGTCGGCGAAAAGGTCGGGCGCCTGGCGGATGCCGGCATATCGATCGTCCTCGACGATTTTGGCACCGGCTTCTCTACCCTGGTGTCGCTGAAGGACAGCCGCATCCGCAAGATCAAGATCGACAAGGATTTCGTGCGCGACCTGGCGAAATCCGTGGAGGACCAGGCCGTGGTCGAGGCGGTGATCGGCCTCGGCCGCACGCTGGGCATAGAGGTGATGGCCGAGGGCGTCGAGACCGACGCCGACCGCATGATCCTGCGCTCGCTGGGCTGTCTGGTCGCGCAAGGCTATCTTTTTTCGCCGGCGCTTCCGCTGCGCGACGCGCTCGCCTTTGGCGCGGCCGGCAATTCCGCCGCCGAGACCCTTTTCGAGCCGTTGCGCAATACCCAGAGCGGCAACGCGGCCTGATAGGCGGCGCCACTACCGACTTGCCGAAGCTGCCTGCGCGGCATCGTCCGTGGTCCCGCTGCCCGCCAATCCCGCAAAACGCAGGGCGGCCGAGCGCCGTCCATGAAACCTTTTGGATATTGGGCCGTTGTGGCGCGATGCCCAAAGCCAAAGTCGAGCCGAACCCCGTCGCCACAGCCAATCCGGGCCGTGCAGCCAAGCCTCGTTCGAAGAAACCACGCCCTGCCAAGCCTGGCCGCAAGACGCCGCGGCTGGCAAAGGCGCGGCGAGAGGAACCGCGCCCGGAAAGCGTCCGGCAGCGGCCGCCGGCGCCGGAGGCCATCGAAGAGCCTGTCATCGACGTCGGCCCGGAAGCCGTGGGCGAGGATGTGCCGCCGCCCCCCGAGGAAGTCGAGCCCGGCTCCGGGCTGACGCCCGAGGAGGCCGAGCAGGCACGCAAGAAATACCTGTTCAGGCGTTTCTGGATCAGCGGGCGCGGCTATTGGGGCCTGCGCGGAGACAAGCTCGCCTGGCCCTTCACGATCGGCCTCTTGCTGCTGATCTGCATCAATGTCGGCTTCCAGTACGGCATCAATGTCTGGAACCGCTCGATCTTCGACGCCATCGAGCAGCGCAATGCCCGCACCGTCTATTTCCTCAGCGCCGTCTTCGTGCCGCTGGTGCTGGCAAGCGGCAGCATCGTGGTCGCGCAGGTCTATCTGCGCATGACGATCCAGCGCCGCTGGCGCTCCTGGCTCACGACGGCAATGATCGCGCGCTGGCTCGCCAATGGCCGCTACTACCAGCTCAACCTCGTCAGCGGCGACCACCAGAACCCCGAGGCCCGCCTGACCGAGGATCTGCGCATCGCGACGGAATCGCCGGTCGATTTCGTCTCCGGGGTGATCAACGCCTTTCTGTCGGCGTCAACCTTCATCGTGGTCCTATGGACGATCGGCGGCGCGCTGACCCTGCCGCTTGGCGGATCGACGATCACGATCCCTGGCTTCCTGGTCATAACCGCGGTGATCTATGCCGGCATCACCTCGACCTCGATGGTCGTGATCGGGCACAACTTCGTGCAGCTCTCCGAGGAGAAGAACCAGGCCGAGGCCGAATTCCGCTACACGCTGACGCGCGTGCGCGAGAACGGCGAGAGCATCGCCCTGCTCGGCGGCGAGGAGGAGGAGCGCAGCGGCATCGACAGGACCTTCGCCGGCGTGCTCGGGCGGTGGGCGCGGCTCACCGGTCAGCACATGCGCACGACGCTGGTTTCGCAAGGCTCGAGCCTGTTCGCGCCGGTGGTGCCGGTGCTGCTTTGCGCCCCGAAATTCCTCGACGGTTCGATGAGCCTGGGGCAGGTGATGCAGGCTGCCTCCGCCTTCGCCATTGTGCAGGGCGCGTTCGGCTGGCTGGTCGACAATTATCCGCGGCTGGCCGACTGGAACGCCTCGGCACGCCGCGTCGCCTCGCTGATGATGTCGCTCGATGGGCTGGAACGCGCCGAACAGAGCGACGCGCTGGGACGCATCGGCCATGGCGACACCAAGGGCGACGCCATGCTCAGCCTGAACAATCTCTCCGTCTCGCTCGACGACGGCACCGCCGTGGTCAAGGAGACCGAGGTGGCGATCGAGCCGGGCGAGCGCGTGCTGGTTTCCGGCGAATCCGGCTCGGGCAAGTCGACGCTGGTGCGCGCCATCGCGGGCCTGTGGCCCTGGGGCGGCGGCAGCGTCGATTTCCACCCCGACAAGCGCCTGTTCATGCTGCCGCAGCGCCCCTATGTGCCGACCGGCACGCTGCGCCGCGCCGTCGCCTATCCGGGCGCGGCCGACAACTGGTCGCCCGACGAGATCGGGCAGGCGCTGGACAAGGTCGGCCTCGGCCATCTGAAGGACAGGCTCGAGGAGGACGCGCCTTGGGACCAGACGCTTTCCGGCGGCGAAAGGCAGCGGCTCGCCTTCGCGCGCCTGCTGCTGCACCGGCCCGATATCGTGGTGCTGGACGAAGCGACGGCGGCATTGGACGAGAAGAGCCAGGACAGGATGATGGAGACCATGATCGCCGAGCTGCCGAAGGTCACCATCATCAGCGTCGCGCATCGCGCCGAGCTGGAGGCCTACCACAGCCGCAAGATAACGCTGGAACGGCGCAAGGGCGGGGCCAGGCTGGTCAGCGACATCGACCTCATCCCACGCAAGCGCAGCCTGCTCAAGCGCGCCTTGTGGGGATCGCGCAGGAAGAGCCGGTCGAACAATTCCGGGAAAACCGTGTGACGGTCTTCCGGCCGCGCCGCGCAAGCCGATTGTGAATACGAGAAGGCGACGGCAAGGCTTTCGTCCTGCCGCCGCCCGGTTCGATAGCTCACAGCAGGAACGTCTGCCGGTCGCGCAATGTGCTCGCGATTGCCGCGATGCCGGTCTCGATCTCGCTCTTGCTGGCGAGGATGGCGTCGGCGCCGGCGCCCTCGACCATCGAGCGCAGCAACTCCGCCTGGCCGACCAGCACGGCGTCCTTCTCGGCCAGCGCGGCGAGCGTCGCTGCTTCCAGCCGGTAGCGCTGCGTCATGCGGTCGTTCTCCGGCACCGGCTGGTGGCGGATCAGTCCCTCCAGTCCGCCGACCTCGCGCCCCAGCCGCTCCAGCGCCTGGGCGTTGCCGACGACCGCCGGATCGGGGAACGGGTTGGCGCGGGTGGGCGGCGCGATGTTGTCACGCCGGTAGCGGCTCTCGGCCTCGTCGAGGCCCGCCCGCGCGCGGCCAAGCAGCGAGCACGCCATCTGGCGTACCCGCTGGTCGTCGGCCCGGAGCTGGTTTTCCTGGCGGTAGAAATTGTAGCCATAACCGTAGAACAGGTTGATCCCGACCTTGGCGAGCGGCCCGGCGTCGTAGAAGCCGCTCATCTGGTAGCGCCCACTTCATCGCCCAGCGGATAGAAGCCCGTGGGCTGGCCGCCGATCTGGAACGGCACGCCGGCCGCCGCGTTGGGCGCCGACACCAGGCCCTTGTCCGCCATGCGCAGCGCCAGGTAGTAGCGCACCGCCTCGATGGGTGTGAGGCCGATCGCCTGCAGCGAGATCAGCTCGCGCATGCGCTCGTCGCGCGGCATGATCAGCACCTTGAGGTCGTTGAGCATGATGCCGTAGACCTTGAGGAAATCGGTGAGATGCGCCTTCACCGCC
>RXJA01000027.1 GCA_003963455.1 Hyphomicrobiales bacterium | reverse complement strand
CACCACCATCTTCGTCACGCATGACCAGGAAGAGGCGCTGTCGATCTCCGACCGCATCGCGGTGATGTATGGCGGCAAGGCTGAACAGGTCGGCACGCCGTTCGAGATCTACAACCGGCCGGCAACCAAGTTCGTCGCCAATTTCGTCGGCACGCTCAACGTGCTGGAAGGCAAGGTGACCGACGCTTCCACGGGCAAGGTCCAGGTCGACACGCAGGAAGTCTCGCTCAAGGGTAAGCTCAACGGCTCGAAATCCGGCGATACGCTCTCGCTGGCGCTGCGGCCGGAAGCGATTTCGCTGGGGCGGCAGCCCGGCCATGACGCCAGCCTGTCGGGCGAGATCGCCGAAGTGCATTTCCTCGGCTCGGTCATCCGCGTGCGCGTCGGCATCGGCGGCAACACGGTGTCGCTCGACACCTTCAACAACTCGACGACGCCGCCGCCCGTCGTCGGCGACAAGGCGGACATCTCGTTCTCGTCGGGCGACATGCTGGTTCTGCACTAGGCTATGCCGATACTCGGGTGAGGCCGGCCTGCAAATGGCGGCTTCCTGCGCTTCCGGTGCTCGCGTACGAAAAGTACGCTCCGCTCCGGCCTTCGCCGGCCGAAGCCCTCATAAGTGTCTCCGCTCTATGAAAGGCTACGGCCGGCGTAGGCCGGTTCTCGGAAACCGTCATTTTCGGCTCGGCCTGACCTGAATCTCGACACAGCCTGGCCGACTGGACTGAAGCTCTTCAAGCCAGTGCAACGTGCATGGCCAGGCGATATCGACGCGTTGGATAAATCAACAGTATCCTATCCCCGGGTACTGCCAAGCTTCGCGCTTCGCCGTTACGATAAGCCATGGCGCTGTTCGAACTCACCCTTGTCCTGCTGCTGATCGCGGTCGCGCTGACGGCGCTGTCGCGTCAGCTCGAGCTTCCCTATCCATCGCTGCTGGCGCTTGCCGGCGTCGGGATCGCCTTCGTGCCGGGCGCGCCGGTGATCGAGATCGATCCGGAGTTGGCGCTTGCGCTGTTCATCGCGCCTGTGCTCCTCGATGCCGCCTACGATACGTCGCTGCGCGACCTGAAGCGCTATCGGCTGTCGCTGGTGCTGCTGGCGCTCGGCGCCGTCGTCTTCACCACCGTGGTGGTCGCCTTTGTCGGCTGGAAGATGGCGGGTCTGCCGATCGCGGCGGCGATCGCGCTCGGCGCCATCGTCGCGCCGCCGGACGCGGTCGCGGCAAGCGCGGTGCTCAGCCAGTTCAAGGTGCCGCACCGCATCACCGCCATCCTGCAGGGCGAGAGCCTGCTCAACGACGGCACGGCCCTGCTGATCTACCGCATATCGGTCTCGGCCGCCGTCGGCTCGCTCGTGCTCAGGGATGCAGTGCCGGTGATCCTTTTGTCGACGGTCGGCAGCCTTGTGGCGGGCTATCTGTTTGGACGCGTCTCGCTGTTGACGCTCACCCGCATCGAGGATGCGGCAAGCAGCACCGTGGTACAGTTCGCCGGAACTTTCTCCGTCTGGATCATCGCTGACAGGATCGGCCTTTCCGCCATCATCACCATTGTCGTCTATGCGATGACCATAGCGCGCACCGCGCCTCGCCACATTTCGGCAAGACGACGCGTCAGCACCTATTCGGTCTGGGAGTCGGCGGTGTTCGTGCTCAACGTGCTGGCTTTCGTGCTGATGGGCCTGCAGGCGCGGTCGATTGTGGGCCGGCTCTCCGGCGACGGGCAAGGACAGGCATTTCTCTTCGCCGCGACGGTGCTGGCCGTCGTCATCGTGGCACGCCTCGCGTGGGTGGCGAGCTACGTTGCCGTCATGCGATGGTTCGCCCGCCTCGACGGCGAAGACAAAAGACGGGACGCGCCGACGTTTCGCGGCGCCGCGTTGGTCGGCTGGTGCGGCATGCGGGGGCTGGTGACGCTGGTGGTGGCCATTGCCTTGCCGGCCAATTTCCCCGGCCGCGATCCGATCGTGCTGGCCGCCTTCGCGGTCGTCCTCGGCACGCTGGTGCTGCAAGGCATGAGCCTGAGGCCGCTGCTGCGCTGGCTCAATTTCGAGCGCGACACGACGATAGACCGGGAAGTTGCTCAGGCGCGCGTCGCCATCATGCAGGCCGCGCTCGACGTGCTGAGCCGCAAGACGTCGGCCGCGGCCGCCGTCGTACGCGAGCAATATGAGGCGCAGCGCCGGGTCGCGGAAAACCCGGATGACGCTCAGGCGGCGACCGAATATGACCGGCTGCGCCTTTATGCGATCAAGCGGCAGCGCGACACACTGGAGGAACTGCGCCGCAACGGCACGATCGGCGACGAGGCCTATCACCGGCTGGAAGAGGAGATCGACTGGTCGGAACTGGCGGCGTCGCCCGCCGGAAGCTTCCAGCCGCTGACCACTTAATAGGCCCGTTCGCGGGCCGTCCGCTGGACCATTCCGCCTGCCTGTGCGGCACATTGCAACGCCACAGGCGGCAGGCTACTGCGATCATCGGAAGTGAGCCGGTTAATCAATGAAGCTGATCAGCTACAACATCCAGTACGGCTATGGCGGCGACGGACGCTACGATCTGAGCCGCGCCGCCAGGCTGGTGGACGGCGCCGACATCATCGCGCTGCAGGAGGTCGAGCGGCATTGGCAGCGCAGCAATGAGGACGACCAGCCCGAGATCCTGTCCAGCTTGCTGCCCGGCTATTACTGGGCCTACGGCCCCGCCTTAGACATGGACGCCAGCGAGAAGCGCGACGGCCGTGTCGTGAACCGCAGGCGGCAGTTCGGCACGATGGTGCTGTCGAGGCTGCCGATCGTCTGGTCGCGCTTGCACACGCTGCCGCTGCGCCGCACGCTGAGACCGCTCAACACCCGCAACGCGGCGCTGGAATGCATGATCCGCACGCCGGCGGGACCGGTGCGGGTGCTCTCGCTGCATCTTGCCCATATCGCGGCCGAGGAGCGGCTGGAGCAGATCGACTACCTCATTGCCGAGCATCGCCGCGCGCCATCCGACGGCGGACCTTGGAGCGGCGCCGACGACGAGCCGCAGCGCAACTGGAGCAACGGCCAGGCGGAGCCCGAAAACCCGCTGGCGGCGATCTGGCTTGGCGATTTCAACATGGAGCCGGGCAGCGCCGAATACCGGCGTATTACCGGCAG
>RXJA01000556.1 GCA_003963455.1 Hyphomicrobiales bacterium | reverse complement strand
CGACAAACCTGATACGTTCCTGAGAGTTCCAAGGAGTTTGGAAGACATGCTGAGAGGCTCGCTGACCGCGCTCGTGACACCGTTCGACAAGAGCGGGCGTTTCGACGAGAAAGCCTTTCGCGCCTTCATCGAATGGCAGCTTGCCGAGGGCACCACGGGCCTCGTTCCCGTGGGCACCACCGGCGAGTCGCCGACGCTGTCGCATGATGAGCACCGCCAGGTCGTCAAGGTCTGCATCGAGGTGGCCAAGGGCCGTGCTCCGGTCGTCGCCGGCGCCGGCTCCAACAACACCGAGGAAGCGGTAGGGCTGGTTCAGTATGCCGAAAAGGCCGGCGCGGATGCAGCGCTTGTCGTCACGCCTTACTACAACAAGCCGACGCAGCGAGGCCTCTACGAGCACTTCGCCGCCGTCGCAAGGGCGACCAAGCTGCCGATCATCATCTACAACATCCCGCCGCGTTCGGTGATCGACATGATGCCCGAGACGATGGGCCGGCTTGCCCATGACTTCAAGAATATCGTCGGCGTCAAGGACGCGACCGGCAAGGTCGAGCGCGTTTCCGAGCAGCGCGCCACGTGCGGCAAGGACTTCATCCAGCTTTCCGGCGAGGATGCTTCGGCGCTTGGCTTCAACGCGCATGGCGGCGTTGGCTGCATCTCGGTGACCTCGAATGTCGCGCCGAGACTGTGCGCCGAATTCCAGGAGGCAACCCTTTCGGGCGACAGCGCCAAGGCGCTCGACTTGCAGGATCGCTTGCTGCCGTTGCACAAGGCGATCTTCACCGAACCTGGCTTGTGCGGCGCCAAATACGCGCTGTCGAAGCTGGGCAAGGTCGAGAACGTGGTGCGCTTGCCGCTGGTGACGATCGAGGGCTCGACCGCCGAGAAGATCGACGCCGCGATGAAGCATGCCGGCTTGATAAATTAACGAGCCCGTTTGGAAACTCCAATCCTGCGGCCATCTGAAGGCGCCACCTGCGCTTCCGGTGCTCACGTACTATATGTACGCTCCGCTCCGGTTCTCGGTGACACCGTCATCTGACTCGCAGGAGCGAGTTTCGAAACGGACTCTGGACGTCATGAATCAAGTCAAGAAAGCCGACCCCAACAACAGGACGGTCGCCGAAAACCGCAAGGCGCGCTTTTCCTACGAGGTTCTCGACACGATCGAGACCGGCCTGGTGCTGACCGGCACCGAGGTCAAATCGCTGCGCCAGGGCCAGGCCAACATCCAGGAGAGCTACGCGTCCGCCGAGGGTGGCGAGATCTGGCTGATCAATTCCTATCTGCCGGAATATCTGCAGGCCAACCGCTTCAACCACGAACCGCGCCGCCGCCGCAAATTGCTGGTCTCGAAGCGCGAAATGGCCAAGCTCTCGCAAAGCGTCGAGCGCGAGGGCATGACGCTGGTGCCGCTGAAAATCTATTTCAACGACCGCGGCCGCGCCAAGCTGCTGCTCGCGATCGCCCGCGGCAAGAAACTGCACGACAAGCGCGAGACGGAGAAGCAGCGCGACTGGTCGCGCGAGAAGGGCCGGCTCTTGAAGGAGCGCGGCTGAGCTTTCGCCTGCGGAAACGAGCCGCCTGAAAAAAGCCACCGGCCGGCTCTCTGGTCTGGCGCCAGCGCACACGCCGACAGGGGGATGGTCTTGGGGAAGCGGATTGTTTTCTGGGGCCTTGCCGGCGTGGTTGTCGTCTGCGCCGTCGTAGCCGGCGCCTACTTCTGGTTCCGTGGTTTTTCGCCGGATCGCGCGGAGTTTCCGATCCGGGGCATCGATGTCTCCCATCATCAGGGAAAGATCGACTGGCGGCGCGTCGCGGCCGACGACGTCGCCTTCGCCATCATCAAGGCGACCGAGGGCGGCACCCATGTCGACACCCTGTTCGCGACGAATCTGCGCGAAGCGCGCGCCGCGGGTCTTGCGGTCGGCGCCTATCACTTCTTCACCTTCTGCCGGCCGGGCGCGGATCAGGCGAGGAACTTCATGGCGGTGGTGCCGCGCGGCGAACCGCTTCTGCCGCCGGTGGTCGACATCGAGTTCGGCGGCAACTGTCCGCAGCGGCCGTCTCCGGAGCAGTTGAACGCCGAGCTTGCCGCTTTCCTCGGCCCGGTCGAGACGGTGTTCGGCAAGCAGGCGATCCTCTATCTGACCGACGAGGCGGCCGACGCCTATTCCGCAACCATCATCGCGCGCCAGCGCTGGCTACGCTCGCTGGCGATCAGGCCGAGCGAGAACGACTGGATCTACTGGCAGTATCACAATATGGGCCGCGTCGACGGCATCGAAGGCGATGTCGATCTCAACGTTCTGAAGGGCAGCCGCGAAACGCTGGCGGAGTTATTCGCGCCGACGCCTAGTTCTTCAGGAACGCCGCTATCTCCCTGAAGACATTGACGAACATTTCTTCCGTCAGCACGCCGGTATTGGTGTTGTAGCGCGAGCAGTGATAGCTGGAGAAAAGCGTGATGCCGCCGGCCTCCTGCCGTCCGCCATGCCGGAACGGAAGGGCCGCAACGCGCCCGCCCAGCGTCCGCACCGTCGACTGATGCGCGATCGAGCCGAGCGTCAGGATTGCGCGCAGATTGGGAAAGCGCGCGATGGTCGGCTTGAGGAAGGTCCGGCAGGTGGCGATCTCGGCGCCGACCGGCTTGTTCTCCGGCGGCACGCAGCGCACTGCATTGGTGATCGCCGTTGCGATGAGCTCCAGCCCGTCATCCGGTCTCGCCTTGAATTCCCCGCGCGCCAGCCCTTGGGCGATCAGCGTGCCGTAGAGCAGGTCGCCGGCATAGTCGCCGGTGAAGGGGCGCCCAGTGCGGTTGGCACCGCGCAGGCCGGGCGCCAACCCGACGATCAGCAGCCGGACGGAGCCTTCCCCTTCCGGCGGCAGGAAGGTCGGCACCGGCGCGTTGAACCAGCCGGGCTCGCGCACGCGCCAGCCGGCGATGAAATCATGCAACCGCGGGCAGAGCGGGCAATCATGGCTGGGCTCGGGGGAGGGCAAGGCGGTCAAGGCCGCCGCCCGTCAATAATCGTCCTCGTCGACTTCGGCGGGTTCCGGCCTGCGCACCGGCCGCTCGGACGGGTCGCGGCCGACTTCGCTCTTCAGCGTCATCAGGTCGATGAAATGATCGGCCTGGCGGCGCAGATCATCCGAAATCATCGGCGGCTGCGAAGCCATGGTCGAGATGATGGACACCTTGCGGCCGCGCCTCTGCAGCGCCTCGACCAGGGTGCGGAAGTCGCCGTCGCCGGAGAAGATCACGTAATGATCGACGACATCGGCCAGCTCCAGCGCATCGACGGTGAGTTCGATGTCCATGTTGCCCTTGATCTTGCGGCGTCCGGTCGAGTCGGTGAATTCCTTGGCGGGCTTGGTCACCACCTTGAAGCCGTTGTAATCGAGCCAGTCGATCAGCGGCCGGATCGAGGAGTATTCCTGATCCTCGACAAGCGCGGTGTAATAGTAGGCGCGCAACAGATAGCCGCGCTTCTGGAAGCTCGACAGAAGCTTGCGGTAGTCGATGTCGAAGCCCAGTGCGCGCGACGTGGCGTAGAGATTGGCGCCGTCGATGAAAAGAGCGATCTTTTCACGGGGATCGAACATTGAAAAACATCCCTTTCGAAAATTTCTGTCGTCTAAAAGCGTCGACGAGCAGGTCCGACAAATGGCCCCGGTGCCGTCACATCCGAGATAACGCGCAATTTATGGATATCCAAGGGCACGGCCCCGCATTGCAAGCAATTGTGATCGCTACTATGTGAGCTGCATGATGGCGCGGTTCGATGATGAGCCATGCAACGGCTCGTAAAGCTGACACTGCCGCCAAAAAGCTTGTATTTCGGCCGCGCCCGCGTTATGGAGCGCGCCAGCTTTCCATCAAATCCATCGCATGAAAG
>RXJA01000293.1 GCA_003963455.1 Hyphomicrobiales bacterium | reverse complement strand
GCGGCTGGAAAAGCCGAATCTTTCGCCGGGCGCCAGTGAGCGATTGGATGTCCCCAGCCTGTAGCGGATGATATTGCTGTCGTTGTCGATGACACGGATTTCGAGCGGCGGGAGCGTTTCCGGTCCGACCCCGTCATTGGCCGCCTCGCCATCGACGAACAGCACCGGTTTCAGTCCCGAGGCATCGATGCGCGACGTCACGCCGGAAATGGTGAGCGCGCTCGCCGGCTCCTCGGCCACCCGGAATGGACCCTGCCGCACCAGCGCATGGCCGCCCGACACCCAGAAGGAGACCAGCGCCATGCCGACGCCGGCGATCCAGAACATCGGACCGCCACGCGAGGACCGCGATCGCGCGGCCTCCGGCTTGCGCAGCATGCCCATGCCTCCAATCGATGGCGTCGAGGGGATCTGCGGCGGGGGCGGCTCCGCACGAGCGGCGGAACGCGGCAGCACCACATAGTCGGCATCGATGATGTCGGCCGCATCGGACAGGACGCGCTCCGGCGCGGCATTTGTTGCCGTGCTGGTCATGATTTCGCCGGAAACAGGGCGCGCGGTTCTCTCGTCAGCCATTACGGCACCAGTGGAGTCTTCGTTTCTTTTGCGTAAACGGAATTGGTTAACGCTTCCCCACCGGAATGGCTTTGATGCACGCAGAACGTTGCAAAATTAACCGTCGGTTAACCATGCCGGCCGATGGTCTGCTAAGGTAGATTGTGGCGCGTCGCCGCCGAAAGTTTCAGGTCGCCGAACGTGATCCGCTTCGAAAATGTCGGCCTCCGCTATGGCATGGGTCCGGAAATCCTCCGCGACATCTCCCTGCACATTCCGGAGCGCTCCTTTCAGTTCCTGAGCGGCCCCTCGGGCGCGGGCAAGACAACCTTGCTGCGCCTGTTGTTCATGTCGCTGAAGCCGACGCGCGGCCTGATCACCATCTTCGGCAAGGACCGTTCGCGCATTACGCGCAGCGAATTGCCGCTGCTGCGTCGCCGCATCGGCATCGTGTTCCAGGATTTCCGCCTGCTCGATCACATGACGACCTACGAGAATGTCGCGCTGCCCTTGCGCGTCCGCGGGCGCGAGGAAGCGAGCTACCGCACCGACGTCACCGAACTTCTGAAATGGGTTGGGCTCGGCGACCGCATGCATGTGCTGCCGCCGGTGCTGTCGGGCGGCGAGAAGCAGCGCGCCGCGATCGCGCGAGCGCTGATCGAGCAACCGGAAATCCTGCTGGCCGACGAGCCGACCGGCAATGTCGATCCGCCGCTGGCGCGCCGGCTGCTCAGGCTGTTCATCGAGCTCAACCGGCTGGGCACCGCCGTCGTGATCGCCACTCACGACCTTGGCCTGATGGAGCAGGTCGATGCGCGCCGCATGATCCTCGCCGGCGGAAGGCTGGACGTCTATGACTGACTTTCCGGCTGATCACCTCCAGGACGAAACCGCCGAGGCGCCGGTGACGGTCCGGCGTGTCCAGCGCAAGACGGCTCCGATCGTGCCGGCGCAGAACATCGCCGGCCGGGCGCTGGTGCTGGTCATCGCCATCATGACCTTCCTGTCTTGCCTCACCTTCGGCGCGGTGACGCTGGTGCGCGACACCGCCTCGGTCTGGGAAAACCAGATCTCGCGCGAGGCGACGATCCAGATCAAGCCGGCCGACGGTCTCGACATGGAGGCGGCTCTTGCGCAGGCCTCGCAGATCGCCGGCGAATTCCCCGGCGTGAAGGGCACCAGGATCATCGATCGCGACGCAACGGCGCGGCTTTTGGAGCCATGGCTGGGCAGCGGCCTCAACATCGACGAACTGCCGGTGCCGCGCCTCATCGTCGTCACCATCGACGAGGCCAGCCCGCCCGACTTCGCCGCCATGCGCGCCGCCATCACGCCCAAGATCCCGACTGCCGCGCTCGACGATCACCGCACCTGGGTCGACCGTCTCGTCGCCATGGCGCACACCACGGTCACGATCGGCATCGCCGTTTTGTTGCTGATGCTCTCGGCGACGGTGCTGACGGTGGTTTTCGCCACGCGCGGCGCCATGGCCGGCAACGGCCATATCATCGAGGTGCTGCATTTCGTCGGCGCCGAGGCGCGCTTCATCGCGCGCGAATTTCGCTGGCATTTCCTGGTCACCGGCATGAAGGGCGCGGCCGCCGGAGGCGCGTTGGCGATCGCCGTCTTCATCGTCTTTTCCTGGTGGTCGTCGCGCAACATGGCCACGCCTCAGGCCGACCAGGCGACCGCGCTGTTCGGCAATTTCGCCATCGGCTCCGCCGGCTATTTCGGCGTCGGCCTGATGGTGCTGGTGATCGGCGCTCTGACCGCGGCGACCTCGCACGCGACCGTTGTCGCCTATCTCAGCGACATCGACGTTCGCCAGCCGGATGCGGGCTGACTATGAGCTCGAACCGAAAGTCGGCGCAGGCGTTGTCTACGAACAAGACAACGATCACGGGTTGGGCAAGTGCCGTAACGCAAAGTGCGCCGTCTTACCTATCAAAGGCCGCATTTCGGAGTTAACCATGAGATGTTTTCAGGATTAACCTGGGGATGATGGAAGCGCGGGATTCGATCGAGACGGCCGGACGGATGCCGGCGGCACGCGTGCGCGCGTCCGCCGCCACCAGGCTTGGTCGTCTGCGGCTCGCCCTTCGCATCTGCGGTTTCGCCGCCCTGGCCGCCTTGGCGCTTTTCGCCGGCGGCTTCGGCTGGTTCGCCGACAAGGTCAGCCACATGACCACCCCGCTCAACCCGGCCAAGGCCGATGCCATCATCGTGCTCACCGGCGGGCAGTCGCGCCTCGACGCCGCGATGGACCTGCTGGCGTCCGGCAAGGGCGAACGGCTGCTGATCAGCGGCGTCCATCCGTCGGCCACCAAGCGCCAGTTGCAGGCGGCGATGGGCGGCGACAAGCGGCTCTTCTCCTGCTGCGTCGATATCGACCGCGCCGCGCTCGACACCATCGGCAACGCCGAGGAAAGCGCCAAATGGGTCGAGAACCACGCCTATGGCAGCATCATCATCGTCACCAACAACTACCACATGCCACGCAGCCTGCTCGAGATGGGCCGCCTGCTGCACGGCGCGCGCCTCGAGCCCTATCCGGTGGTCAACACCAATCTCGGCAATGGCGGCTGGCTGACCAAGCCGGAAGCGCTGCGCGTGCTGCTC
>RXJA01000598.1 GCA_003963455.1 Hyphomicrobiales bacterium | reverse complement strand
TGCCGGCCGCGCATTCGGTTCATCGAAAAAAGGCATGTCCTCGGAAAAGCCCGACATTGATCCCGAATGTAGTGATTCGGGAGCGAAAGACCAGAACTGTCTACGTTTTGTTCCAGTTTCGCGTGTCTGGCGCCAACTTGACAGCCGGAGCGGGCAAGGGAAAGCTGGCGGCAGGGCAGGGACGGCATGCCGTCGCCTGGACGCCGCTATACGCGCGCAACAGTCGAAGGAGCACCGTCTTGGCTGTCACCATCACCTCGCTCGTCCTCTTCCTCATCGGTCTCGTTCTCGGCGGCGGCGGCGTCTGGCTCGCGGTGCTGGGCGGCTCTTGGTATTACCTTATCGCCGGCCTGGTCTTGCTGATCACCGACTGGCTGCTTTTCAGGCGCAGGTCGACCTCGCTCTGGCTCTACGCGCTGTTCGTGCTCGCCACTTTGTGCTGGGCGGTCTGGGAAATCGGCTTCGACTGGTGGCAGCTCGCTCCGCGCGGCGGCGTCATCGTGCTCATTGCCTTGTGGCTGCTGACGCCGTGGGCAAGGCGAGGCCTGCGGGGCCCTGACGGACGCGCGCCGCTGATCCTGGCCGTGCTCGCCTCGCTTGCGGTGGCCGGCTATTCGATGACCGCCGACCCCAAGGACATCGCCGGCACGCTGGGCACCGAAAAGGTGGCGACGGCCGCCAATCTCGGCGGCGACATGCCGGACGGCGAGTGGCATTTCTACGGCCGCACGCCTTTTGGCCAGCGCTATTCGCCGCTCGACCAGATCACGCCCGACAATGTCGCCAAGCTGCAGCCGGCATGGACCTATCGCACCGGCGACGTGAAAGGTCCCGGCGACATCGACGAGACCACCTACCAGGTGACGCCGCTCAAGGTCGGCGACGCGCTGTTCATCTGCACGCCGCATAATTTCGCCATCGCCATCGATGCCGCGAGCGGCAAGGAGAAGTGGCGCTACGATCCGAAGATCAAGCCCGATCCCAACCGCCAGCACCAGACCTGCCGCGGCGTGTCCTATCATGCCGACGCCAGGATCGCCGCCGGCCAGCCTTGCGCGCAGCGCATCTACCTGCCGACCTCCGACGCGCGGCTGATCGCGCTCGACGCCGCGAACGGGCAGGTGTGTGCGTCCTTCGCCGAGGGCGGCACGCTGAACCTGATGGCCAACATGCCCTATCCGAAGGCAGGCTATTACTATTCGACTTCGGCGCCGCTGATCGTCGGCGGCAAGATCATCGTCGGCGGCGCGGTCAACGACAACTACTCGACCGAGGAGCCGTCCGGCGTCATCCGCGCCTTCGACGTCGATACCGGCGCGCTGCTGTGGAACTGGGATTCCGGTAACCCGGATGTGACGACGCCGCTGCCCGCCGGGCAAACCTACACCCACAACTCGCCCAACATGTGGTCGACCGCGAGCGCCGACGAGAAGCTCGGGCTACTCTATCTGCCGCTCGGCAACCAGACACCGGACCAGCTCGGCATGGGTCGCAGCGCCAATGTCGAGAAATTCTCCTCCTCGATCACCGCGCTAGACCTCAACACCGGGCAATTGCGGTGGGTGCGGCAGACCGTGCATCACGACCTGTGGGACATGGACGTGCCGGCGCAGCCGACTTTGGTCGACATCACCACGGCGAACGGCGTCGTGCCGGCACTGGTCGGGCCGACCAAGCAGGGCGACCTCTACGTGCTCGACCGTCGCACCGGCGAGCCGATCATTCCGGTGAAAGAAATGCCCGCGCCCGGCGGCGCGATCGCGGGCGATCATGCCTCGCCGACCCAGCCGGCCTCGGACCTGTCCTTCAATCCGAAGCCGCTGACCGGCGCCGACATGTGGGGGATCACCCTATTCGACCAGCTGGCGTGCCGGATCAAACTGAAGAGATTGCGCTACGAGGGACGCTACACGCCGCCCTCGCTGCAGGGCTCGCTGATCTATCCCGGCAATTTCGGCGTCTTCAACTGGGGCGGCGTCGCGGTCGATCCGGTGCGGCAGGTGATGTTCGGCATGCCGACTTATCTCGCCTTTACCTCGAAGCTCATCCCGCGCGCGGACGTGCCGCCGCCGGGCGATGCCACCAAGGGCAGCGAGCAGGGGTTGAACCGCAACGAGGGGGCGCCTTACGCAGTGGTGATGGGGCCGTTCCTGTCACCGCTTGGCATTCCCTGCCAGGCGCCGCCCTGGGGCTATGTCGCCGGCGTAGACCTCAAGACGGGGAACATCGCCTACAAGCACCGCAACGGCACCGTCTACGACATGACGCCGCTGCCCTTGCCCCTAAAGGTCGGCGTGCCGGGCATTGGCGGGCCGATAATCACGGGAGGCGGCGTCGCCTTCCTCGGCGCCGCGGTCGACGACTATCTGCGCGCCTACGACCTCACCACCGGCAGGCAACTCTGGCGGGCCAGGCTGCCGGCCGGCGGCCAGTCGACGCCGATGACCTATACGGTCGCCGACGGCCGCCAGTTCGTCGTCATCGTCGCCGGCGGCCACGGCTCGGTCGGCACCAAGCCGGGCGACTACGTGATGGCCTACGCTCTGCCGAAATAGGCAGGGCCGCGCCCCGGGCGTATCCCGGTGGCGCCTATCCCTGAAGGCCGAGATGGCTATTAAGGCCCGGCACCTGGTCGAGAACCTGGTTGGTGATATCCGGGCCGGCGGCCACCTCGGCCTGCTTGATCAGCGTTTCGCCGGCCTGCTGGATCTGGGCCATGTCGAGGCCGGACGCCTTGAGCGCGGCGACGCCATTGATCAGCGCACCGGCCTTCTCGCCGAGCACGCCGCCAAGCGCGCCCTGCAGCGAGGACAGCAAGCCGCCGCCCGAACCGGCGGCCGCGCCGGCGGCCATCACGTCATATTTCTGGGCCAGCGCGTCGGCGCCGGAGATCTGGGCGAAGAAGGACGAAACGCTGGTGCCCTCCGCTTCGTGCTCCAGCACGGAGAAGATGGTGCCGACGACCTTCTCGGTCGTCGCCTGATCGAGCGCCGCCTTTTGCGAGACGGTGTCGACGATGTCCTGGACGTTCATGGCATTCCCTTTTTCGTCATTCGGATCAGACGGGGCTGCAGCTTCCCGCCCCCTTGTGACAGCATCATCAAGGTTTTCGGAAATGACCAAAACGTGATGAACCTGGCTTGCCGCCGCCGCGGCGGGCCGCCCTCGGCAAGCCCCTCTCATGCAGGGATCATCACCCGGGCGTGACTGGACCACGCAATTCTCGACCCTATCTTGCGGATCATCCCATCGATCGTCGAGGACAGCCATGACCGGACCTGTTGCCAAACCCGTCGTCACGCAAGCGGTCATCACGCAGGCGATGATCGATGCCTATGACGAATACACGCATCTGACGCTCGACCGGCGCCGCTTCATGGAGCAGCTGACGAAACTGGCGGGTTCGGGCGCCGCGGCGGCCGCGATCGCGCCGATGCTGGCAGCCAATTCCGCCCAGGCGGCGATCGTCGCCGAGGACGACAGCCGCGTTAAGGGCGAGGACATCACCTATCCCGGCTCAAGCGGCGAGATGAAAGGCTACCTGGTCAAGCCGGCCGACCTGGCGGGCAAGGCCGGCGCCGTCATCGTCATCCACGAGAACAGGGGGCTGAACCCGCATATCCGCGATGTGGCCCGGCGCGTGGCGCTGGAGGGGTTCGTCGCGCTCGCGCCGGACTTCCTGTCGCCGCTAGGCGGCACGCCATCCGACGAGGACAGGGCGCGCGACATGTTCACCAAGCTTGACGCCGCCCAGGTCGCGGCCGACGGCGTGGCGACGGTTGCCTATCTCAAGAGCCTCAAAGTGGGCAACGGAAAGGTCGCGGCGGTCGGTTTCTGCTGGGGCGGCGGCGCGGTCAACCAGCTTGCCGTCCATGCGCCGGACCTCAACGCCGGTGTCGCCTATTACGGCATGCAGCCCAAGGCCGGGGATGCCGCGAAGATCAAGGCGCCGCTGCTTCTGCACTATGCCGGGCTCGATACGCGCACCAATGCCGGCATCGACGCCTACAAGAAGGCGCTCGACGCCGCGCATGTCGAATACAAGGTCTATGTGTATGAGGGCGCGAACCACGCCTTCAACAACGACACATCGGCCGCGCGCTACGACAAGAAGGCCGCCGACCTCGCCTGGGGGCGGACGATCGCTTTCCTGAAGGAGAAGATTGCCTGACGCTTATGTGACGTCAGGCAATCGAAGGCGCCCACACCGCCGCAAAGTCTGGCGCGAGCGTAAAACCTGCCGGCAGTGCCGAGACGGGAGGCGGGCGCCGCACGCCTTCCTGCAAATAGCGCAGGGCCGACATCACACCGTTCATCGTATACGGCTTCGCAATTACGCCTACCGCTCCGACGAAGTTTTCGGGGATGCGCTTCGGATTTGCCGTCATGAACACGACCATGGGTTGGCCCGATCGCCGAATGTACTCGGCAACATCCAGCCCGGTCGCCCCGTCCGAAAGATGGATATCGACAAAGGCAATGTCGGCTTTGCTGGTATCGACAATCGCTTTCGCCTCGTCCGACGACATCGCCCAGCCCACAACGCTGTGGCCGGCCTCCTCAACCAGACTTTCCAGTTCCATCGCCAGAAGAGCTTCGTCCTCGACGATCAGGACTTTCAGCGGTTCGATCATGACACGTCCCCTTTGTGTTGAGGCCCGTTCGGCATTTTGACAACAACTTGCGTACCCGGGCTTGTGTTCCGCCATTCGATATCGGCGTGGAGTTGCCGCCCGAGTTGCCGGATGAGCCGCATGCCGAAGGTGCCGTCGCCGGCCTTGCCGTCCATGCCGACGCCATCGTCGGAAACTTCAATGATCAGGTGCCCATCCGGTTGGCTCATCCTGACGCCGATGCTGCCGGGTATCGTCTCGTCCTTGAAGGCGTGCTTCAGCGCGTTGGTGACGAGTTCGTTGACGATCAGCGCCACCGGCGTCGCCTTGTCGGCCGGGACGACGATCGGCTCCAGGTCAAGCTTCGAGCTGACCTGCGCCCGGCCGGATGCGGCAAGCAGGTCCGACACGAGGTCCCTGGCGAAATCGGAGACGTCGAACTTACTGACATCCTTCGACTGGTATAGCCTCCGATGCACGGTGCTGAGTGCCTCGATGCGCTCCAACATCGTCGTCAGGGAGTTCTTCACCGCCTCGTCGCTGATGGTGCGGCTCTGCATCAGGATCAGCGACGAGACCATCTGCAGGTTGTTCTTCACGCGATGGTCGACCTCGTGCAGCAGCGCGGTCTGCGTTTCGAGCACAGCTTCGAGTTCCCTGGTTCGCTCTTTGACGGCCTCTTCGACGCGTTCCTTGTCGGCTGCGATCAACTGTTCCGAGAGCTTGCGGTCCGAAACGTCGAGCTGCGATGCAAAGAAGAACAAAAGCTCACCCTTGTCGTTGGAGACAGGACTGAGATAGAGCGCGTTCCAGAAGGTCGAACCGTCCTTTCGATAGTTCAAAAGGTCGATGCTGATGTCGTTGCCATCGGCAACTGCTGTGCGAACCTCGGCCACGGCTTCGGGGTCTGTCCGGGGGCCCTGGAGGAAACGGCAGTTCCTGCCGATAACCTCCTCACGCGCGTAGCCGGTCAGCCTCAGGAACGAGTCGTTCGCAAATACGATCGGATTGTCCGGCTTGCGCGGATCTGTGATGATCATCGACATGCGCGTGGCCCGGATGGCCGCGGCAAAGGGATCGCCTTTGCCCTGTTCGGCGTGAAGATCATCCGTCATGTGCCAGGCATCTGGCGACTCTCTCGTGCGTTTTCCGTCCATTCTCAACTCCAAGCCAGTGTCCGCCGCCACAACGGCGCAGGTTTGGAATGGTTCAATCGCAGGTTTTGTTGCCGCGGGAGGAAAAAGTGAAGGAACAAAACCGCTGCTTTTGTAAGCCTCTGAGCGGAAACTGCTTTCTATTCTAGTGCGGCATCGGCTTACGCATGGCGACGCCAGCGATCACCATTGCGATACCAAGGCAGCCCGATAGGCCAGGTATCTGGCGTAGCACGATGACGCCAATCAGTGTGGCGGTCAGCGGCAGCAGCGACAACATCAGCGCGAAGCTCGCGCGCGGCAGTCGCGCCATGG
The DNA here is from genome assembly GCA_003963455.1 of Hyphomicrobiales bacterium. Classification (GTDB taxonomy): domain Bacteria; phylum Pseudomonadota; class Alphaproteobacteria; order Rhizobiales; family Rhizobiaceae; genus Mesorhizobium. The sequence goes on along the minus strand of RXJA01000598.1, from coordinate 13,325 downwards.
CGAGCTGGTCGCAGATGTAGGGGATGACCGAGGAGCAGACGCCGACACCGATCGCCGCGACGAGCAGTCGCGGCGACGAAAAGGCGGGCAGCGCCTCGCGGAAGCCGATCGGCAACACGACAAGGAATGCGACCGCCATGGCGGCGCCAAGGCCGGCAATGCCGATGCCGGTCCGGGCAATGCGATGGCCGATCACGATATAGCCGACGAACAGAGCGCCGTTGAGAAAGGCCCAGAACAGGCCGACCGGATCACTCGACCATTTCACGTCGATGAGCAGCAGGGTGCCGACGACGGCAACAGCGAGCGCCGCAAAGTTGCGCCGGCTGCGCAAGCCAACGAGCGCGACTGCGATCGTGCCGACGAATTCGATCGCCGCCACCAGCGAGATCGGCAGGCGGTCGAGCGCGAGATAGAAGGAGCAGTTCATCACCGCCAGACAGGCGCCGAAAGCCAGCAGCAGCAGCCGCTGAGCGCGATCCGCGCGAGCGAGAACCCGCCAGGGCCTGGTCAAAGGAGCGAAGATGAGGGCGGCTGTGGCGATGCGCAGCCAGGCCATGCCGAGCACGCCGACCTCGGCGAAAAGCAGCACGGCGAAGGCCGGTCCGAGATAGTGGAACACGGCGCTGACGCAGAACCAGACATGCGGAGGCAACGCGTTGGCCGTTCTGGCAAATGTGGTGGGGCCGGCGAGGGCGGGGCGCGCATCGGCATCGGTGGCGGCCAGGCTCGCAACAGGAATTTGCGTTTGAGCTTTCATGCGGGCATTGTCGCAGGCGAAAATCGCGGATCATATGTTTGATAAATGGCTCGGTGGCCTATTTTCTTCCTGATGGAAGGGAACCACGTTGAAAAACCTTCGAAATGAAAATGCCGACCTGGACGCCACGGACCTGAAGATCCTGCGGCTGCTGGAAAAGGACGCGCGCATCAGCACGGCGGAATTGGCGCGCGGGGTCGGACTGTCGCCGCCGAGTGTGGCGGAGCGCACCCGCAAGCTGCAGGAAAACGGCGTGATCGAGGCCTACACGGTCAGGATCAACCCGGCGGCGCTTGGGCTGAAGCTGTCGGCGTGGCTCAGAATCAGGCCGGTGCCGGGGCAGCTTTCAGTGGTGGCGGAGATCATCCGCGAACTGCCGGAAATCGCGCAATGCGACCGGGTGACCGGCGAAGACTGTTTCATCGCGCTCGCCCATGTCGGCTCGGTGAGCGAACTCGAGCGGGTGATCGACCGGATCATCCCCTATGCAATGACCAACACCGCCATCATCCAGTCGTCACCGGTCGAGCCGCGCTCGCCGCTGGGCGGGTTCAAGCCGCGATGATGCGGCGGCGCTGACGGTTCAAGCGTGGCCGCGCCTCATGCGCGCCTGCTTCAGAATGGCGCGCCAGCGGATCATGTCGAAGGGTATGGGTTCGTTGTTGTTGGCGATGTGGAAAATCTCGTTGTTGACGTTCTTCAGCGATCGCCAGAAATCATAGTCGGTGATGCGTGGATCGGCCGCCAAGCGCTCCACTTCGACCTTGATGTCGGTTTTCATGCACTGTCCTCGCACCGCATCCCGCCAGCCGCCCGCGCGCAAACCCGGTACGGCGGTTTTCGAACACGCCGCTGAGTCGTTCAACGGACTCAAGCGGCTTGTTCACGTTAAAACCTTGGTAAGGTTAACGCGGGCGTCGGGGGCCATCAAGCGCTCTTGCGCTTGATGGCGATCGAGCGGCCGGCGCGCTCCGGCATCGGCAGACCGGCGTGGGCGGCGCGCACAGCTTCGACCTTGGCCATCACGTCGGCAGGGAAGGGAGCGACCCTCGGCCCGGCCATGTCGACATGCAGCGAAAGCTGCTCGGATGTGGCGGCCAGCCAGCCGTCGACATGGCGGATTTCCTGATAGGCCCTCAGGCGCTTCTCGTCATGGTCGATGAGCTGGAACGAGACCTTCACCTTGTGGTCGAGGTGAAGCTCCTGGACGTAGCAGACATGGACTTCGGCCGTGTAGATGGTGAGCCGGCGATCCCTTGCGTAGTTCGGCCCCATGCCCATCATTTCGAAGGCCTCGTCCGAACAGCGGTCGAACAGCACGTTGTAATAGGCCATGTTGAGATGGCCGTTATAGTCGATCCAGTCCTTCTCGATGCCCATCGGGTCGGAAATGAAGGGGGCGGGGATGATCATCTGGTTTTCCTTGATCGTCGCTGGACAGAGCGTGGTTGGTGAGGTTCTCATAAGATTGGCGCAATTCCGGCCGGAAAACCGCTTCACACCTTTCCTGGAATTGCTTTAGGCATCATCCATAGCTGCATAACAAGGGTGGCCACTGGTCCATTCGCGGAGGAATTCATGGCTTTGAGCGACCTCAACCCCGTCGAACGCAATGAGGAAGGCATCGCGGCGGTGCTCGGCATCCTCAAGCAGCGCTTCGGCGAGCGTTTTCAGACCGGCGAGGCGATCCGTAGCCAGCATGCGCACACCACCACCTATATCCCGACCCAGGCGCCGGACGGCGTCGCCTTCGTCGAGACGACTGCGGAAGTTCAGGAGATCGTGCGCGCATGCGCCGCGCACCGCGTGCCGGTCATCGCCTTCGGCGTCGGCTCGTCGCTCGAAGGCCACACCAATGCGCCGGGCGGCGGCATCTCGATCGACACCTCGCGCATGAACCGCATCCTGTCCGTCAATCCGCAGGATCTCGACTGCACGGTGGAGCCCGGTGTGACGCGCGAGGACCTCAACCGGCACCTGCGCGACACCGGCCTGTTCTTCCCGATCGATCCCGGCGCCAACGCGTCGCTCGGCGGCATGGCGGCGACCAGGGCTTCCGGCACCAACGCGGTGCGCTACGGCACGATGCGCGAGAACGTTCTGTCGCTGACCGCCGTCATGGCAGACGGCGAGACGGTGACGACCGGCAAGCGAGCGAAGAAGAGTTCGGCCGGCTATGACCTGACGCGGCTTCTGGTCGGCTCCGAAGGCACGCTCGGCGTCATCACATCGCTAACGCTGAGGCTGCAGGGCATTCCACAGGCGATTTCGGGCGGCGTCTGCCCGTTCCCGAGCCTCGAGGCGGCCTGCAACACGGTGATCGCGACCATCCAGATGGGCGTCCCGGTGGCGCGCATCGAACTGGTCAACGCGCTGCAAATGCGTGCGATGAAGAATTATTCCAAGCTCGACTATCCGGAAAGCCCGTGCCTGTTCGTCGAATTCCACGGCAGCGACGCGGGCGTCGCCGAACAGGCCGAGACCTTCGGCATGATTGCCGAGGAGAATGGCGGCGGGCCGTTCTTGTGGACCAGCGTCGCCGAGGAGCGCACGAAGCTCTGGAAAGCCCGGCATGACGCCTATTGGGCGTCGCTGACGCTGCGCCCAGGCGCCAAGGGGCTGTCGACGGACGTGTGCGTGCCGATCTCGCGGCTGGCCGAATGCGTCACCGAGACCGAGGCTGATATCGCCGAGATGGGGCTGGTGGCACCCATCGTCGGCCATGCCGGCGACGGCAATTTCCATACCCTGGTGCTGATGGACGTGAACGATCCCCAGGAGATCGCCCGGTGCGAGGAATTCGTCGCCCGGCTCAACATGCGCGCCATTGCCATGGATGGCACCTGCACGGGCGAGCACGGCATCGGCCAGGGCAAGGTCGGCTTCCTAAGGCGCGAACTCGGCCATGGCGTCGACATCATGCGCTCGATAAAGCAGGCGCTTGATCCGCTGAACATCATGAACCCGGGCAAGATTTTGCCTGGCAGTCGCTAGCGATGTTGGCGGCCGAAAGACTTTTGCCTATCGACCTGCCGCTATCGTCGGCAGGCGCGCCGTTGCCGCATGTCTTCGCCGACGAAGAACGCCTGCTGATCGCCTATCTCGTCAACAGCCCGGCCCCGTCCTTCGACGGCACGAACCCGCGCTCGGTCTCGGCCATCTCGGAAGGGGAAACGGTGGCAATTCTGTCGGCGGCTCCTTACGTGGCGCTGCAGTTCGGCCCGCCGAACGATGAAACGCTCAGCGGGCATCGGCTCTATGAATTCGGGCTGCAACCATACTCCGCGTTCGAAGTCGTCAATTCGTCGTGGGTAGCTGCCCTGGAAAAGGCTAACAGGGTCCACCCGCGCCATATGCCGGAGGTGTTTTCAGACTGCCGGCACTTCATTCTCACGTTTCACGATTCGACCCTCGAATTCATCGCGCGCAATTTCCAGGTGAACTTGCGAAAAGGAGCGATTTTGAACTGTCTGGTCGAGGCTGTGAAGCGCTGACGGCTCGGATGCATTACGCTCTGGTTTGGCCTATTCCTGCACCCCTTCGACAAGCTTCTGCAACGTCGGCCGCGTCGGCGCGAAGAAGGTCGTGCCGGTGCGCGGGGTGGAGAAGTCGAGCAGCCGGTCGTAAGCGCCGGGCGGCTCGCCGACATACATGCGCTGGAGCATCTTTTCGATCACCCACAGATAGCGCGTGTAGCCGATGAAATAGGTGCCGAACTCGTTCTGCCCGGGACGGCCGAACGGCATGTTGTCGCGCAAGATGTCGTATTCGTTGCCGGCATCGTCCTCGATCGTGGCCAGCGATTTGTGCGATTTGCGCGGCTTGTCGTCGTCATCGATCTCGATGTTGTCGATCTTGGTGCGGCCGATGATCTCTTCCTGGACATGCGTCGGCGTTTTGCCCCAGGCGGCTATGTCGTGCAGGTATTTCTGGACCACCACATAGCTGCCGCCGGCAAAGCCGGCATCCTCGTCGCCGACCAGGGCCGAGGCAGGCAGGTCGAGGCCGGTCGGATTGGCGGTCCCGTCGACGAAGCCCAGCAGGTCGCGCGCGTCGAAATAGCGAAAGCCCGAGACCTCGTCGACCACGGTCACGCTGCCGCCCAGGACGTCCAGCAGGATGCGCTCGAACTCGAAGCACATGTCGGGCCGCTCGGCGCGGATGTGAAAGAGCAGGTCGCCCGGCGTCGAGGGCGCCGAATGCGCCGAGCCCTTGATAGGCGCGAAGAGTTTCAACTCGCGCGGCCGCCGGTCGGGCGACAGACGGTTCCAGAGTCCGGCACCGATGCCGGCGATGCAGGACAGCCGGCCGGACAGGTCACGGAAGCCGACATTCTTGACGAGGTCGTCGAGTTGGCCGAGCACCGAGGCGACGTTCGAAAGCGCGGCCTTGTCACCGCCGACCGTGACGACGAGGAAAATCGCGGCTTGCGACAGCGGAGCGTCGACGCTCTGCGCGTCGATCGGCACTCTATCCCAGTTCTTGCCTGACATCGGGAACGCTCCGTGTTGGGTTCAGATTCATGGCGGTCAACGATGTGACCGGAAGGGCAGGGATTTGCAAAAGAGATATCGCGACCGCGCGCGGTCGCGCAACAAGAGACGTTGGCGGCTCTCGCGCTGAATTGCCTCTTTATCGACACGCGGATGCGGGTAGAGTGCGGCTGACTTTCAACCCGGGAAACAGATGCTCGCCCGCCTGTTCGTAATCTTCGGTGGCCTGTTCGTGCTGGTGCTGTGCGCGGCGCTGGTGGTGCCGTATTTCATCGACTGGACGGGCTACCGGGGCGATTTCGAGCGCGAGGCGAGCGCCATCCTCGGCCGCAAGGTGACGGTGAAGGGCGACGCGACGGCGCGGCTGTTGCCGTTTCCGTCGGTGACCTTCTCCAATGTCGAGGTCGCGGGCGGGCCGGAAGGCCAGTCGGCGATGACGGTCGAGACTTTCTCCATGGATGCGGAACTGGCACCCTTCCTGCGCGGCGAGGTGCTGATCTTCGACATGCGGCTGGTGCATCCGAAGGCCATCATCAATGTCGCTGGCGACGGCATCGTCGACTGGACGCTCCGGCCCTCGACGCCTTTCGACCCCGGCCAGATCGCCATCGAGAAGCTGTCGGTCACCGAAGGGCAGATCGAATTGCGCCACGCCGCGGGCGGACGCAGCCACCTGATCTCGGAGATCAACTCGACGATTTCGGCCAAGGCGCTCACCGGCCCATGGCGCATGGACGGAACGCTTCGCTTCGACGGCCTGCACGCGGACGTCTCGGCCTCGACCGGCAAGGTGGAAGCGGACGGCCAGATGCGGCTCAGGCTGAAGGCCAACCCCGATGCGTATCCCCTGATCATCGAAACCGACGGCAATGCCGGCATCGTCAAGGGCGCCGCGGTCTATTCCGGCCAGTTCAAGATCACAAGTTCTGACAAGAATGGCGCCGACAAGAATTCGGGCGAACTGCGTGGCAATGGTGGCGAGCCGGTCAAGATCAGCACCGGCAAGCCCGATCCCGGCTTCCGGCTGAACGGCAAGTTCGCGCTCGACCACCAGAAGCTTAATGTCGACGAGTTCCGCTTCGAGACCGGGCCGCTCGACAATCCCTATACAGCCGACGGCAAGGCTTCGGTGGATCTCGGCCTGAAGCCGCATTTCACGGTCGAGGCCAATGGCGCGCAGGTGCAGTTCGACGAGGCTGTCGGCGGTGGCGCCGGATCGGGCTTCACGCTCGACCAGCGCATCGCGGCACTCGAGCAGACACTGCAGCACGTGCCGAAACCGACCATTCCGGGCACGCTCGAGGTCCGGCTGCCGGCAGTTGTCGCGGGCGATACGACGGTGCGCGACGTGCGGCTGTCGGCCGAGCCGGTCGACGGCGGCTGGTCGGTCAGGTCGCTTGCCGCGACGCTGCCCGGCCGCGCGACGCTCGAAGCCAACGGCATGCTGAGCGTCGAGGACCATTTCGGCTTCACCGGTTCGCTGCTGCTCGCCGTGGGACAGCCTTCCGGCTTCGCCGCGTGGCTGTCGAAGGACGTCGACGAAGCCATCCGCCGCCTGCCGGCTGCAGGTTTCAAGGCCAAGGTCGACCTTAGCGAGAACCGGCAGTCCTTCAGCGATCTCGAACTCATCCTCGGCAAGGCGAAATTCTCGGGCAGCATCGATTCCAGCCAGCCGGACGGCGCCAGGCCATCGGTGCTGATGCGGTTGACGGGCGGCGAGATGGATCTGGACGGACTCGCGGCCTTCGCCTCGATCTTCATCAGCGACAAGGGCGCCAACCGATTTTCGGATCGCGATCTCGATTTCCAGATCAAGGCGGGGCCGGTCAGCGCCTTGGGCTTGAGCGCCGACACCGTCGACACGGCGCTGCGGCTGCGAGAGGGGCTGCTCGAGATCGACCGGCTTTCGATCGGCGGCCTGGCGGGCGCCTCGATCAGCGCCACGGGCCGTGTCAGGGATTTCCCGCAGAGCCCGACCGGCAAGCTCAACGCCTCCTTGGTGGCGGTGGACCTCAAGCCGCTTATCGATGTCGCGGCCGAGCACTATCCCGACAACGGCGTGCTCAGAGGCCTGGCCAGCCGCGCGGCCGCCTATCCCGAACTCTTCCAGGACGCGCGCATTGATCTTTTGACCAGCGCCGCCGACAATGGCGGCGGCACCACGGGAGTGGCGCTTTCAGCCCAGGGCAAGGCCGGCGGCTCGGCCTTCTCGGCCTCCCTTTCCGGCAAGGGAACAGCGGACAGGCTCTCCGAGGCGCCGGTGTCGATCACGTTCAACGCCCGCAACGACAACGCCACCACGCTGTTGGCGCTATACGGCCTGCCAGCCCTGCCGCTCGGCATGCTCGGCCACGCCAACACCGACATCTCGGCGAAAGGCTCGGTCGCCGGGGGTCTCGCGACGAGTTTCAACCTGACCGCCGACGATTTCAGGGCAGGCTTCGACGGGACCGTCGCCGACACGGCGCAAGGCCCCACCGCCAAAGGCAAGCTCAATCTCGATGCCGCCGACATCGAGCCGTGGCTGATGACGACGGGTGTCGGCCTGCCCGGCATGGGGACCGGGACTTCGGCGTCGCTGGCGGCGGATGCCGATTTCGGCAACGGGCTCCTGGTGCTGAGCGGTCTTGCCGGTTCGATCAACAAGGCAGCGGTGTCCGGCGACGTCAACATCGACGCCAAGGACGGACTGCCGCATCTGGCCGGGGCGCTGGCGCTCGACGAACTCGACCTCGATCCGCTGGCGGTCTCGCTGTTCGGCGACCAGTCCTTCGCTCCCGCCAAGAGCGGGTGGCCGACGACGCCGTTCAGCCAGAAGTCGACGCTGCCGTTCAACGCCGACCTCGATCTCAACACCTCAGCGCTGGCCGTCGGTCCGTTCGCCACGGCGCATGACGCTTCCTTCTCGCTGAAGCTCGATCGCGAAGGCATCCATGTCTCCGACCTCAAGGCAAAGCTCCATGGCGGCGATCTGACCGGCCTGTTCGACCTGAAGAACACGGAGGGCACCGGCCTGTTCTCCGGCCAGATAAGGCTTGCCGGCGGCGATCTGTCCGCGCTTCTGCCCGGCGCCGGAATCGGCGGCAGCGGTGACCTTTCGGCGTCGCTGTCGACCAGCGGCAAATCGGTCGATGCCATGATTGCGGCCCTGTCCGGATCCGGCACCGCGGCGCTGAAGGGGCTGAAGCTGGACGGCATCAACCCGGACGGCTTTGCCGCCATCATCGCCAAGGCCGATGCGATCGGACGGGATATCGACACGGCCAAGACGGCGGACTTCGCGCCCCGGATCGCCGGAGACGGCAGCTTCGCCGCCGGCGATACGGACGTGGCCTTCACCATCGCCAACGGTTTGCTGCGGGCGCCGCCGATCAGCCTCGACAATCCGGGGGCGATGTTGTCCGCTGACGTCACAGCCGATCTCAACGCAGGCACCGTGACGGCAAAGGGTGCGCTGACCTACCGTCCCGGCGACGAGGCTATGGTTGGCTCCGAGCCGGCCGTCAATTTCAGCCTCTCGGGCGCGCTCGGGGCGACCGCGCTCCAGTTCGACAGCGGTCCGCTGGCGCAGTTCCTGACACAGCGCGCGCTGGAGAGGGAGCAGCAGCGGGTCGAGGCGATGCAGGCGGCGCTGCTGGAGAAGCAGCGGCTGCGACGTGAAGTGCGCTACTACGTGTCGCTGCAGACGGAGCGCGACAAGGCGGCGGAGGAATTGCGCCGGCAAGAGGAAGAGGCGCGCCAGAAGGCCGAGGCCGAAGCCAAGGCGAAAGCCGAGGCGGAAGCACAGGCACAGGCTGAAGCCGACGCGAAAGCCAAGGCGGATGAAGAGGCGAGGGCCAAGGCGGAAGCCGATGCCAAGGCTCAGGCCGAGGCGGACGCCAAGGCAAAGGCTGATGCCCAGGCCGAGGCCGAGGCTGAGCAGCGAGCCGCGGACGAGGCGGCCAAAGCGCAGGCCGAGGCCAATCGCAAGAAGGCCGAGCAGGCAAAGCTGGAAGCAGCGCGCAAGGCGGCCGAGCAGACGCCGAAGGTCGATGGATCGCTGCCCGGCGTCAACGACGGTTCGACCCCGACGCCGGCGAAGCCCAAGGCTAATCCGTTCACGATCGACAATCTGTTGAAATCGCTCGACGGCGGTTGAGCGTCAAGTTTCACGCGGGACGGAACCAATCCGACTATGCCCGCGCGCCTAGGACTCTTCCTGGCGCGAGAGCAAGCGCCGCAGCATCGGCTCGATGCGCGAAAGCTCGTCGAGATGTGCGGCCGACAAGTCGGCAAGGTGGTCGTCAGCCAGAGGGGTGAGCTGCAGCAAGACCCGGCGGTGATCGCCCTTGTCCTGATCGCGTGTGACCAGGCCAGCCTCGGCAAGGCGGTTCACCAGTTCCACGGCGCTGTGGTGGCGGATGCGCAGCCGCTCGGCGAGATCGCCGACCGCCACCGGTCCGCCGCCGGGAAATCCCTTGATCGCCAGCAACGCCTGGTGCTGGCGCGGCGTGAGGCCCGCCTCATTGGCCTGGACCTGGCTGAATTCAAGAAAGCGGCGGATCAAATAGCGGAACTGCGACAGCCGCTGATAGTCGGCCTGGCTGATGGCGGGGCGTGGTTTCGGCGGCGTCATCCCCCGACTTATGGCCCTTTCCTGCAAAAGCTCAACTGGCCGCCGCGATCCCCTTTCACAATGACGTGGCGAAGCGATCGAAAACGGCTTGATGATTTATATCGTATTACGATATGAGACTGCCTGAAACCGGACGGCCTTCGCGCCCAACAGAAAGCTCAGGCTCCCATATGAAATCCGCTCATGCCGGCAACGGCCATCTTCGCGACTTCACGACCGATCCGCGCGTGCTCATCATCGCGGCCATCGCCGTGGTGGTGGCGACCGCTGGGCTCTTCGCCGGCATCGTGCTCCTGAAGCTCATCCGGCTTGCCACCAACATCGCCTATTTCGGCCAGTTCTCGCTGGCTGAACTCAAGCTCGAGGACTCGCCGCTGGGCTATGCCGCCGTGATCGTGCCGGTGATCGGCGCGCTGATCATCGGCCTGATGGCGCGCTTCGGCAGCGAGAAGATCCGCGGCCACGGCATTCCCGAGGCCATCGAGGCGATCCTGCTCGGGCGCTCTCGGCTCGACGCCAAGGTCGCAGTGCTGAAGCCGCTGTCGTCGGCGATCTCGATCGGCTCGGGCGGACCGTTCGGCGCCGAGGGCCCGATCATCATGACCGGCGGCGCCATCGGCTCGCTGATCGCGCAGATGCTGCCGGTCAGCGACAATGAGCGCAAGACGCTGCTGGTGGCGGGCGCGGCGGCCGGCATGACGACGGTGTTCGGCACGCCGATCGCCGCCATAATGCTTGCCGTCGAGCTGCTCTTGTTCGAATGGACGCCGCGCAGCTTCATCCCGGTCGCCGTCGCCGCGATCGTGGCGGAAGTCGAGCGCACCTTGCTGCACCTGCCTAGTCCGATCTTTCCGTTCTCAGGCACGATGGAAGCATCGATCGCCGGGCTGGGCGGCTGGGTGCTGATCGGCATCGCCGCCGGGCTTCTGTCGGGCTTGCTCACCCAATTGGTCTATGCCTGCGAGGACGCTTTCCTGAAGCTGCCAATACACTGGATGTGGTGGCCGATGATCGGCGGCCTGGTGGTCGGCATCGGCGGCCTGATCGAGCCGCGCGCGCTTGGCGTCGGCTACGACAACATCGCCAGCATGCTCGACGGCCGCACGGTCGCGACCGCCGCGCTGCTGCTTCTGGTGGTGAAGGCCGTCATCTGGTCGGTGTCGCTGGGCTCTGGGACATCGGGCGGCGTGCTGGCGCCGCTGCTCATCATGGGCGGCGCGATGGGCGCGGTGTTCTCGGGCATCCTGCCCGAGGCGAGCCCCGGCTTCTGGCCGCTGCTGGCAATGGCGGCGACCATGGGGGGCACCATGCGCGCGCCGCTGACGGCGACCTTCTTCGCCACCGAGCTCACCGGCAACACGCATGTCCTGGTGCCGCTGATCGCAGCCTGCGCCACCGCGCACGCGGTCACCGTGCTGTTGATGAAGCGCTCGATCCTGACCGAGAAAGTGGCGCGGCGCGGGCACCATCTCGTGCGCGAATACCGCGTCGATCCCTTCGCCCTGACCAGGGTCAAGGAAGTGATGACGACAAAAGTAGAGAGCGTGCCGGCGACGATGACGCTGCACGGAGCGGCAACCTTCCTGACCGCGCCGGACACGCGGCATCCGAGCTTCCCGGTGATCAACGAAGCCGGACATGTGCTCGGCGTCATCGATCCGCCCGCCATCCTGCGCTGGCGGCGCGCCGGCAAGCATCGCAGTACGACGCTCGGCGAACTGCTCGCCGGCAGCAGGATCACGCTCGCTTATCCGGACGAATATCTGGAAGCGCTTTCCGACAAGCTGCTCACCGCCAACGTCTCGCATCTGCCGGTGGTTTCACGCGAGGATGAACGGCTCATCGGCTATATCGGCTGGAAAGACATGATGCGGGTAAGGTCGAAAAGGCAGGCGGAGGAGCGCGACCGCACCGCCTTGCTCAACTTCGGCGCGAAGCGCAAGGCTGGGCAAAGCGTCAGCGATAACGCAGTCTAGAATGCCGCGCCGCCGCGCTTCGCCCAGGCCAGCACGTAGAGCCTCAGAGCGGAAGACAGGTTCGCATCCCGGGTCCGTGTCTCGTCGATCTCCGCGACCAGCGCCGCGAGCGACAGCGAGCGCTCGGCTGCGATGGCGATGAGATCGTCATAGAAGGGTTGCTCCAGCGAAAAGCTGGTGCGGTGACCGCGGATCGTTACCGAACGTTTTTCGACCGCGGCCATCGCAGGACTCAGCGTTTGCCAGGGTCGTCAGGCGTTTCACGGCGATGGCCGGCCACGAATTTTTCAGCCTTCTCGGAGATCAGCCGGTCGCGCTCGCGCTCGGCTTTGGTCCGGCCATGCAGGGTCCGGTTCTCGCCAGCCTGGCGTTCCTTCTCGGTGCGCGCTTTCTGCTTGCGGGCCTGGCGGAGATTGACGACCTCGCCCATGGCGCCGTGCTATTTCTTGCGGAAGGCGTCGAGTGAAACGACGTCGGCGCCCTTGCCGCCGGTCTCGGCGACGGCCGGCTTCTTCTCGGCTTCGGCGGCCTTCTTTTTCGTTTCGGCCTTTTTCTCGGGCACGACGGCGATCGGCTCAGGGGCCGGGGCGACCGTCTCGTCCTCGACACTCTCCGTCTTGACGTCGAATTCGAGCTCGAAATTGACCGACGGATCGTAGAAGCCGCGCACGGCGGAGAAGGGGATTTCGAGCTTTTCCGGAACGTCGGAGAAGGAAAGCCCGACCTCGAAGCCGGCATCCGTCACCTTCAGGTCCCAGTACTGGAACTGGATGACGATGGTCATCTGCTCCGGATAACGCTCGCGCAGCCTGGACGAGATGCGCACGCCGGGCGCGCCGGTCAGGAAGGTGATGAAGAAATGATGATTGCCCGGAAGGCCGGTGCGCGCGACCTCGGCCAGGACCTTGCGCATGACGCCGCGCAGAGCCTCCTGGGCCAGAATGTCGTAGCGGATGTGGTCGTCGGCCATGTGATGGTCGGGTTCCGTTGAATCGTCCGCATAGCTGTAATCAAGCTTGGGCGCGGCGTAAACCGCATATAGGCGCAAAGCGCTCAGGCCAAGAGGGGTGCCGGCGATTTGATCGCTCAGGCGTGGGCGAACGCCGCCTGTTTGCCGGCTGGCAATTTCTTTTTGGCGAAGGCGCCGAGAAAGGTCCGCACGCCGTTGGTGGCGGAGCGCAGCACCTCTTCGTCGGTCGGCACGCCGCCCAGCATGAAAGTGATCTGAAGCTCGGCATTGACGAGAGCGAGAAACTGGCGCGCAGCGACGTCGGGGTCGCCGATCGACAAGTGGCCGGCGAAGGCAAGCCGGGCGAAGCGCGCGGCAAGCGCCGACCAGGTGCGGCCCGGACCTTGTTCGCGCCATTCGGCGAACAGTTCCGGATAACGCTCGCCTTCGGCCTGGATCAGCTTGCGCAGGAAACGGCCGTCGCGGTTGCAGATGCAGTTGCGGTTCATGCGCACGGCAAAGGCGATCAGGT
>RXJA01000523.1 GCA_003963455.1 Hyphomicrobiales bacterium | reverse complement strand
GCCGCGCTCGGCTTCGGCTTCCGCTGCGGCTTCCTCGGCCTGCTGCATCTGGAGATCATCCAGGAGCGGCTGGAGCGCGAGTTCAACCTCGACCTCATCGCCACCGCGCCCTCCGTCGTCTACCGCATGAACCTCAATGACGGCACGGTGAAGGAACTGCACAACCCGGCCGACATGCCCGACGTGGTCAAGATCGCCTCGATCGAGGAGCCGTGGATCCGCGCTACCATCCTGACGCCCGACGACTATCTCGGCGGCATCCTGAAGCTCTGCCAGGACAGGCGCGGCATCCAGGCCGATCTCTCCTATGTCGGCAAGCGCGCCATGCTGACCTACGATCTGCCGCTCAACGAGGTGGTGTTCGATTTCTACGACCGGCTGAAGTCGATCTCCAAGGGCTACGCCTCCTTCGACTATCATTTGACCGACTATCGCGAGGGCGACCTGGTGAAGATGTCGATCCTGGTCAATGACGAGCCGGTCGACGCGCTCTCCATGCTGGTGCACCGCTCGGCCGCCGAAAAGCGAGGCCGCCAGATGTGCGAGAAGCTGAAGGAACTGATCCCGCAGCATCTCTTCAAGATCCCGATCCAGGCGGCCATCGGCGGCCGCATCATCGCCCGCGAGACCGTCTCGGCGCTCCGCAAGGACGTCACCGCCAAATGCTACGGCGGCGATGTGACCCGCAAGCGCAAGCTGCTCGACAAGCAGAAAGAGGGCAAGAAGCGGATGCGCCAGTTCGGCAAGGTGGATATCCCGCAGGAAGCGTTCATCCAGGCGCTGAAGATGGGGGATTAGTTAAGCGGTCCAGCCCCCCGCCGACGTATGGACTCGACGGGTCGATGCGAGCGCAAGTCCGGGTGGGAGCTGCCGCTGTCAGCATCCAACCTACGCAGGTTGCGCGGTGTGGACTCCGTTGGCGCACGCTGGACGCGCCAAGCCGTCGGTCAGTGAACGAATGTCACTCTCGAACCGGAGAGTTGCCGACAGCCGCGGCCCGCCAACCAGCGCGACAGTGGTTAAGTAACGGGTTTCGGACGGCCCATTAGCACGCCTTTGCGACGAAGGACCTTCTTTAACCATAAAATCGGACTATCTTTTGGGCATGAAAAGCTTGTTAGCCTTTCTACAAGCCTCTCTTTCCGCCGCACGCTCTTCCCGGGTTCGGAACCAAAGATACCCAGATCCCAAGACAACCGGAGCAAAGGATAGAAACACGATGGCGCCTATGCTCCAAATGTTCAGCTGTACGCTCGGAAACAGCATTGAAACGTAGAGAGCCAAGGCGGCTGAGAGTGCGCAGAAAATAGGGCCCCGACGATGCATTTCGATTGCGTGCGTCATTCTATCAGTCTTTTGAAGCCAATGGCTTAGGGCTTCTTCAAACTCTGCGAGGGCAAGCTTCTTGCCGACCACTTCTTTCAATCTTTCAGGTGTTTCAATCCACCAGCTAAATCGCGCGACGTCCCGCTCAGCCCGAGACAGCGCTGGATTGACAAATAAATTCACATAGCTAACTGCCAAATTCAGGCCGAAGCCAATCTGAATAACACTTGAATATTCACCGATATTAGGCATAATTTATACCATGGCGAACTATGAATCCCTCGAATTCAATCCAGCGATTTTACACTCGCTACGAACTCAGTTGGCATACTCGGCCTCTGAAGTGGCTCGACTGTGCAAGGTTCCAATAGATCGATACAATGATCTAGAAGCTGGTGAGGCACAACCAAAAAGCGGCGAGCTCAAAAAGTTCGCGAAGTTTTTCCGTGTGAAGGAATTTAGCTTCTTCCGCCGGTCTGCTCCCAGCAAATCGAAGGACATAAATTTCCGGGCGCATATGCCTCAGTACAAGGGAGAGCCAGGGCCGATCCTGGATGCGATCGAATTTGCGTCTGGAATACAAAGGCTGCTCATTTCAGTTGCTGATACGCGAAGCCTTCGGTGGACAAGAAACGAACGCTCCTTAACGCTCACGTCGGACGTGGAACAAGAGGCTGGATGGTGGCGTCAAAATCTCGAAATTGAGGATACGACCCAGTTAGAAATACCATCTCACGATAAATTCTTCATGTTTTTTCGGAGTCGTATTGAGCAACGCGGCATAAGTGTTCTTGTATACTCATTCGATGAAAAAGCATTCAAGGGGTTAACGTACGGCTCCAAGGAAGATATCCCAGTAATACTAATCAACTCGTTTAAGCAGCAGAAATCGTCGCGAACATTTACACTTGCTCATGAGCTTGGCCATGTCCTTCTAGGTGAGGACGGGGTGTCGAATCCATATGAACCGGCTACTCGTGTGGAGCGATTCTGTAATAAGTTCGCAGCGGCCATCTTGATGCCAAAGAGATTGATATCGCTACTCTTGGATAAACGAAAAGGGGATCATACCTCAAATTCGACCATCAAATGGCTTTCGAACAAGCTCAAAGTCAGCATGGAGGCGGTGGTCATCCGGCTGATAGAATGCGGATATGCAACAGGTGGTTTCTGGCAATCATGGAAATCGCAATTTAAGGGCTATCTGCCAAGTGAGGAGGACTTGGGCGGCGGGGGTGGCTCGGAAGAAGGTGTCGACCAAGGTTTGGTAAAGTTGGCCCATTTTGGCTTTCTTTTTGGCCAGCTGGTACCAGATCGCTTTCGGGAAAACGGGCTGACAGGCATGGCTGTTTTTAAGGCCAGCAGATTGAAGCCCGGATATCTGCCAGACTTGTCTAGGGCGGCTAAGCAGCGGCTCTCTGAGGTCCGATCTTATGATGGGACCTGACGAAGCGTCCGAAAATTACCTTTTTGACGACGAAGCGCTCGAACGGACCCTAGCCGAGGGGACGGAAGAGGAGCATGACATCATCGACGACTGCGAAGATGGCCAGCTTTGTTTGACGAGTGCGTCCAAGGAAAGCTTTCTGAGCGCCTTCCCGGAAGAGAAAGACAAAATCGCTGTCTTCACCATTATCAGAAAGAAAGTAAGCGATAACCAGATTGCTGCAGCCTTCACGGATCAGCTACAAAATTATCCAGACATTGATTCGGATGAAGTGCAGAATAAAATTGCTCTTTTGGCTACGGCAGATCGCTGCGGGATGACTGTTGTTACTGGAGAATTGGTTTCGACTACGACGAGAATAAAGATCTTGGCGGAGCAAGTCGGTGTCCGCTGTATAAATACTGACGAGTTTTTCGAAGAGGTCGGCTAAGGCTGTAGGGCTCATGACCGCGATGCTCGGCCCTTCACCATCCTCCCACCTTGGCGTATCCTGCTCCCCAGCTTGGGGAGACACCACATGCGCTCCACATCAGACACCATCGCCGCGATCGGTCTCGCCATCGGCGGCGCGCTGGGCATGGCGGGCACCTTCGTTGGCGGCGATGCGCTGCGCGAGACGCTGTGGACCATCGACGGCGTGGGCATCGTCGTCGCCACGGCGCTGCTGACTATGAAGTACCTGCGGCTCGGCAATGATCTCGTCGCGGCCGGGTTCCTCACTTTCCTTGCCGGCGAAAGCCTGCTTCTGGCCGGCAATGCGGCCGGCTTGCAGGCCTCCGTGCCTTCCTATGCCGGCGGCATTGCACTATGGGCGGCGGGGCTGGTCATGGTCAGCGCGCAGGCCACCTTCGCGCTGTGGATGCGGCTCACGGGGCTCATTGCCGCCGCGCTCTTCACCGTCTCGGTCCTGATGATCCTTTGGGGCGCGCCGCTCCTGCCCACCTCGGCGCCGCTGCCGGCGCTCGGCTATCCGTTCCTGGTGCTGACCTTCATCGGCTGGATCTGGACGCTTCTGAGAGCGGAGAGCTGAGTGCGAAAGCGATGGCCGCGCCGCTCGAACTCCGCAACAGCCCGTCGGGAAAGATCTTTCCGGCTCTCGGCCCGTTCCTGATCGGCGGCGTCTTCGGCTTCGGCGCGCTGCAGGGCGTGGCCTCGGGCGCGGATGGCGGGCATGTGCTGTGGATCGCGCTGCTCGGCGCCGCCTGTCTCGCGCTCGGCGCCTTCATCGCGCGCGGCGCCTTCGACACTTCGGTCAAGGTTGTGCTGAACAGCCAAGGCTTCCGCGATGCCCGCGCCGGCGACGTGCTGGTGCCGTGGAGCAAGGTGAAGAGCGTGCGCCTCGCCGCCGGCGGCAAGGGCGCGGCGATGCTCAATTTTGAGCTCACCGGGGAGCCGCCCGACGCGATCCGGTATTCCTCCGCCAACGCCTTCGGCCTGATGCCCTTCAGCAAGACCACCGTGCATCTGGAGATCTCCTCGCTCGACGTGCCCGGGCAGGATTTGGTCGACGCGGTGAAAAAGTTCGCGCCGCATGTGGTGGTGAAGCGCTGATTCTTCCTTCCCCCCTTGTGGGGGAAGGTGGATCGGCGCGCAGCGCCGAGACGGATGAGGGGTGTTCCAGCGGAGTGAGACGCTGGCGTTCCCTGGAGCACCCCTCATCCGTCGCCTTCGGCGACACCTTCCCCCACAAGGGGGAAGGAAGGTCGCGCCCCGTCTCCACCCGTGCTCTACTCCGCCCGGGGACCTCGCCATGATTCGTGCTCTGCTCGCCGCCTTACTCCTCACCACGCCGGCCTTCGCCGCCGACATGTCGGTCTTCGTGCGCAACAAGCGCTCGGACGGCGTGGCGCTGGAGCTGTTCAGCCGCGACAGCGAAAAGGTCTGGCCGGGCGGCGACAAGGTGTTCCTCATTCGCCCGAAGGCGCGAAAATCCGTGCCGATCTCCTGCGAGCCGGGTGAGCATATCTGCTGGGGCGCCTGGGTGGACGGCGACGATTCTGTCACCGCCGGCGTCGGCCCCGACAACGACCAGCCCTGCGACACCTGCTGCTTCATCTGCGTGGAGCATTCCACCGAGACGGTGGACCTGGCGGAGTAGGTGGCGCGGCGCCGACGCTGCTGATCTCCCCCCTTGTGGGGGAGATGCCCGGCAGGGCAGAGGGGGGCGCTGTCCCGCCGACTTCTCGATGCTTGGGTTCCTCGCCCCCGCCAAAGGCGGGGGGTCCGAAGGACGGGCGAGACCCGTGGCTCGCCCCGGAACGGTGTCCGCGAAGCGGACGGAGAGGGGGCCTTCGTAGGGCGCTCCCCTCTCCGTCTCGGCTTTGCCGAGCCACCTCTCCCCACTTCGTGGGGCGAGGAACCTTAATCCTGCGGCGCCGCATCCCTTCGCGCCCCCTCTGTCCTTCCGAAAATCTCGGGAGATCAGTCGCCGCAACCCGCCCCAAATTCACCCAGCTATTTTCGCCATCACCCCCTTGGCATCGCCGCGCCTCATGCCATCATCGCGCCATCGGCCGTGGGGGCCGATTCTATCTTGGGGGTATCATGTCCATCATCTTCGCGCGCCGCCTTGCCGCGGCGCTTTCGCTCGCCGTCCTCATCGCGCCCGCCGCCCATGCCGGCGACGTCACCTTCCAGATCAGGAACGGCCACCCCAACGCCATGCGCGTCGAGCTCTACAGCCAGGACCGCGACTATGTCTGGCCGGGCGACGGCAAGGATTTCTACCTCGACGACGGCGAGACGAAGCAGTTGCCGATCTCCTGCAACGAGGGCGAGAAGATCTGCTACGGCGCCTGGGTCGACGGCGACGAGGAGACCTATTGGGGCGTCGGGCCCAACAACCAGCAAAGCTGCGAAGACTGCTGCTACACCTGCAGCGGCGGCCAGACCGAGGAGATCGACCTGGAGGAGTAGGGGCGCTTCTTTCCCTTCCCCCCTTGTGGGGGAAGGTGGCTCGGCGCGCAGCGCCGAGACGGATGAGGGGTGCTCCAGCGGAGTGCGACGCTGGATGTTCAAGTCCGCAACATTGGCTAATCTCCCGCCATGCCGCACCAACCTGTAACCCCGGCCAAACGGAATTTCGCTCGGGCGATGCGACGCGAGCCAACGGAGGCGGAAGACCGTCTATGGCAGGAGCTACGCGGCCGCCGTCTGGACAACATCAAGTTCAAGCGGCAGGTGCCGATGGGCCGGTACGTCGCGGATTTCCTCTGTGCAGAGGCGCGGCTCATTATCGAAATCGATGGTAGCCAGCATGCGGAGTCGCTCCGCGATCTGGAACGTGATGCGGAATTGAAGGCTAGGGGATTTCGCGTGCTGCGTTTCTGGAATGACGACGTTCTGAAAGAACTCGATGCGGTGTGCGATACCATTATTGCGTATGTGCGGGATGAAAGTCTGCAGCCGTGGCGGTAGTGGTGCATCGGCTTCTTTGCCAAGCTGGAGCACCCCTCATCCGTCTCGGCGCTGCGCGCCGATCCACCTTCTCCCACAAGGGGAGAAGGAGACGGCTGCCCATCCTCCCAGCTTGACGCCCCTCTCGCCGCCGCCCTAGCCTTGCCGCCGACCCACCAACAGGAGACCCCACCCAGATGGCAGGCACGGTCGAAGGCGAGAAGATCGACGTCGGTTTCAACGGCAAGCGCTGCATCCATTCGCGCAATTGCGTGCTCGGCAACCCGCATGTCTTCGTGCCCAACGCGCCGGGCGAGTGGATCCATCCGGAAGCGGCGAGCGTCGAGCAGGTCGTGGCGCTGGCGGAAAACTGCCCGTCGGGCGCGATCACCTACACCAGAAAGGATGGCGGGCCGCAGGAGAAGCCGCCGGTGGTCAACACGGTCCGCGTCAGGGAAAACGGCCCGCTGGCGGTGCATGCCGAGATCGTGCTGGGTGAGGAAACCTTCCTGCGCGCCACGCTCTGCCGCTGCGGCGCCTCGCAGAACAAGCCGTTCTGCGACAACAGCCACATCAAGGCCGGCTTCGCCGCCACCGGCGAGCCGCCGCTGAAGGAAGCGCAGGCGCTGGACGCGCGGAATGGCCCGCTGACCGTGACCCCCACGACCAACGGCCCGCTGAAGGTCGAGGGCAATGCCGAGATCGTCACCGGCACCGGACATACCATCGCCCGCACCACCAAAGTGTTCCTCTGCCGCTGCGGCCACTCGGCCAACAAGCCGTTCTGCGACGGATCGCATAAAAGAGTGGGCTTCGTGGGATGACAAGCGCCGCGCCGGCGTTAGTTAAGGATGAGGTTTCGCGCTCGGGAGGATATCCATCATGCGCACCATGCTCGTTCTAGCCATGCTTGCCTTCGCCATGCCCGCCTACGCCGCCAACCACGCGGTCCAGATCAAGGGCATGAAATTCAACCCCTCGAAGGTCAGCGTCGCCGTCGGCGACACCATAACCTTCACCAACGCCGATCCGATGACGCACACCGCCACGGCTGGAGACGGCTCCTTCGACACCGGCGATCTCGCCTCCGGCAAGAGCGCCAGGGTCAAGATAGCCAAAGCCGGGTCGCACCCGTTCCACTGCGCCATCCACAGCTCGATGAAGGGCGTCGTCACCGCGAAGTAGGCGGGGCCAGCGGCGGAGCTGTCGATCTCCCCCCATGTGGTGGGGGAGACGGCCGGTAGCTTGGCGCATGCATTGTCCAATGTAGCGCCGGTCGACCCCCACTCCGTCTCGGCTTCGCCGAGCCACCTCTCCCCCGATCGACGGGGTAGAGGAAAGGCGCCAAGCCTTTTGCCGTCAACGCTCGTCCGGCAAGGCTCCCTTCCTTTCCCTCCGGAGGGGGGAAAGGTGGCGCTGCGAAGCAGCGACGGATTGGGGGAACCACCTGGCAATCAAGCCTTCGGCCGACCAGTCACGCCAGTCATACAAGATGTGTGCATGGCGTAGCACACTTCGGGGGCGAGGAACTTGCTCACCCCCTTGGCCCATCTTTCACGCCTTTATCGGCCGGTCCGTATCGGCTAAGGGCTTTCGCAACAAAGCCCCCCGACCCGGACCGCCGCCCATGACCGCCAAACCCTCCCCGCTCTTTCTCGGTATCGACACCGGCGGCACCTACACCGATGCGGTGCTGTGGTCCGAGGAAGGTGGGCCCAAAGGCAAGGTTCTGGCCAAGGCCAAGTCGCTCACCACCCGCCACGATCTCGCCGTCGGCATATCCGGCGCGGTTGATGCCGTGCTGGAGAAATCCGGCACCGACCCGGCCTCGATCAAGCTGGTCTCGATGTCGACGACGCTTGCCACCAATGCGCTGGTCGAGGGCCAGGGCGGGCGCGTGGCGCTGGTCATGATCGGCTTTTCCGAGGCCGACCTTGCCCGCGATGGGCTGAAGACGGCGCTTGGCACCGACCCGGTGGTGTTCTGCCCCGGCGGCCATGACGTGCATGGCAATGCCGCGAAGCTCGACCTTTCCGGCCTCGAGGCGGCGCTGCCGGAACTGGGCGCCTCGGTGTCGGGCTTCGCCGTCTGCGCCTATTTCGCCACCCGCAATCCTGCGCATGAGCTTGCCGCGCGCGACCTGATCCGCGAAAAGACCGGCCTGCCGGTCACCGCCAGCCATGAGCTTTCAGCCAAGCTCGGCGGCCCGCGCCGGGCGCTCACCACCTTGCTCAACGCCCGCCTGATCTCGATGATCGACCGGCTGGTCGCGGCGACCGAAGGCTTCCTCGTCAAACGCGGCATTTCGGCGCCGCTGATGGTGGTGCGCGGCGACGGCGCGCTGGTGTCGGCGGCCTTTGCCCGCCAACGGCCGATCGAGACCATCCTTTCCGGGCCGGCTGCCTCTCTTGTCGGCGCCCGCCACATGACCGGGCTGGACGACGCCATGGTGTCGGACATCGGCGGCACCACCACCGACGTCGCGGTGTTGGACGGCGGCCGGCCGCGCCTCGATCCCGAAGGCGCCACCGTCGGCGGCTTCCGCACCATGGTCGAGGCTGTCGCGATGCGCACCTTCGGCCTCGGCGGCGACTCGGAAGTCACGCTTGAAGACGGCGCGCTCGACCCGAAGATCCTGCTCGGGCCGCGCCGCCTGGTGCCGCTGGCGCTGGCCGGCATGGCGCATGGCGAGGCCGTGACCTCGGAGCTGGAACGGCAACTGCGCGCGCCGAACCCCGGCCGCATGGACGGGCGCTTCGCCCTGCGCACCGGCGTGCCGGACCGGCTCGCCGCCGGCCTAACCGCGCCGGAAGCGAAGCTCTACGAGGCGATCGGCGCCGTGCCGCTGGCGCTCGACCGGCTGCTGACGTCGAATGCGCAGAACGCCACGCTGAACCGGCTGGTTGCGCGTGGTCTCGTGCACATCTCAGGCTTCACCCCGTCCGACGCCGCCCATGTGCTGGGCAAGCAGGCCAATTGGGACGCCGCCGCCGCCCGGCTCGGTGCCGAGCTTTTCGCCCGCCGGCGCGACGGCCGCGGCCAAGCGATCGCCGCGACGCCGGAAGCGATCGCCGAGCGCGTGCTCACCACGCTGACCCGCTGGTCGGCCGAATATATCCTCGAAACCGCCTTCGCCGAGGACGGCCTGGACGGCGCCGCCACCGTCGCGCATGCGCTGGTGCAGCGCGCGGTCGACGGCCATCCCGGCATCGCCCGTTTCACCGTCGCGCTCGACCGTCCGGTCATCGGCCTCGGCGCCTCCGCGCCGCTGCACTATGCCGGCCTGCCGCCGCTGATCGGCAATGGCTGCATCGTGCCGGAGGACACCGATGTCGCCAACGCGCTCGGCGCCGTGGTCGGCCAGGTGCGCGTTTCGGCCGAGGCCCGGGTCAGCCAGCCCAAGGAAGGCCTGTTCCGCCTCGCCTCCGGCCAGACGGTGCGCGACTTCACCGATGAGGACAAGGCGATCGCGGCCGCTGAAGCCGATGTGCGGTCGATCGCGGCCGGGCGCGCCAGGGACGCCGGCACCGACAACGCCGAGATCGACGTCGCCACCGAGTTCAAGGTCTCGACCATCGAGGGCCAGCGCATGTTCATCGAGGCGCATGTGGTGGCGGTTGCATCAGGACGGCCGCGGATCGCGGTGTAGCGCAGCCTCCCCTTCTCCCCTTGTGGGAGAAGGGGGCCGCGAAGCGGCCGGATGAGGGGTGCTCCAGGGAACGCCGGCGTCGCACTCCGCTGGAACACCCCTCATTCGTCTCGGCGCTTGCGCGCCGATCCACCTTCTCCCACAAGGAGAGAAGGGGAAGGCCGCGCTTCCCTACACCCTAAGCCGAATTGACCCCTGCGCCTCAACATGCCAAAGCCCCGGCAAAAGCCATATCTGGAGACGTGCTGATGACCGACCGCATCGAGATCGCCGGGCTGCGGATTGCCCGGGAGCTCCATGATTTCGTGGCTGAAGAAGCCGCGCCCGGCACCGGCATCGACCCGGAAAAATTCTGGGAGGGCTTTTCGGCGATCGTCCACGACCTGGCGCCGAGGAACCGCGCGCTGTTGGCCAAACGCGACGCCATGCAGGAAAAGCTCGACGGCTGGTACCGCGAAAACGGCGCGCCGCTCGACATGGAGGCTTACAAAGGCTTCCTGAAGGAGATCGGCTATCTGATGTCGGAAGGGCCTGCCTTCAGCGTCTCGACCGAGCATGTCGATCCCGAGATCGCCGTCGTCGCCGGGCCGCAGCTTGTCGTGCCGGTGATGAACGCGCGCTATGCGCTCAACGCCGCTAATGCGCGCTGGGGCTCGCTCTATGACGCGCTCTACGGCACCGACGCCATTCCCGAGACGGAAGGCGCCGAAAAGGGCAAGGGCTTCAATCCCGCGCGCGGCGCCAAGGTCATCGCCTGGGCGAAGGACTTCCTCGACCAGTCCGTGCCGCTGACCACCGGCAGATGGGCGGGCGTCAACGGGCTCACGGTCGAGAACGGCGCGCTGAAGCTCGGCGAAGGCGCCGGCGCCACCACGCTTGCCGATCCAAAGCAATTCGCCGGCTATCGCGGCGACGCCGAGAATCCCGAAGCCGTGCTGCTGGTCAGGAACGGCCTGCATATCGAGATCGTGATCGACCGCGCCAACCAGATCGGCAGGACCGACCCGGCCGGGATCGCCGATGTCATCCTGGAATCGGCCTTGACCACCATCCAGGACTGCGAGGATTCCGTCGCCGCGGTCGACGCCGAGGACAAGGTCGTCGTCTACCGCAACTGGCTGGGTCTCATGAAGGGCGACCTGGCGGAAGAGATCACCAAGGGCGGCAAGACCTTTGTCCGCAAGCTCAATCCGGACCGCCGCTACACCGCGCCGAATGGCGGCCAGCTGCTGCTGCCGGGCCGCTCGCTGATGCTGGTGCGCAATGTCGGCCACCTGATGACCAATCCGGCGATCACCGACCGCGACGGCCACGAGGTGCCGGAAGGCATCATGGATGCCGCACTCACCGCGCTGATCGCGCTGCACGATGTCGGCGAGAACGGCCGCCGCGCCAATTCCCGCGCCGGCTCGATGTATGTCGTGAAGCCCAAGATGCACGGGCCGGAGGAAGTGGCCTTCGCCGTCGAGATCTTCGACCGCGTGGAAGCGCTGCTCGGCATGGCGAAAAACACTATCAAGATGGGCATCATGGACGAGGAGCGGCGCACCACGATCAACCTCAAGGAAGCGATCCGCGTGGCGAAGGAGCGCGTCGTGTTCATCAACACTGGCTTCCTCGACCGCACCGGCGACGAGATCCACACCTCGATGGAAGCCGGTCCGATGATCCGCAAGGGCGACATGAAGCAGGCCGCCTGGATCTCCGCCTATGAGGCCTGGAACGTTGACACAGGGCTCGAATGCGGGCTGGCCGGCCACGCCCAGATCGGCAAGGGCATGTGGGCGATGCCCGACCTGATGGCGGCGATGCTGGAGCAGAAGATCGCGCATCCCAAGGCCGGCGCCAACACCGCCTGGGTGCCCTCGCCGACGGCGGCGACGCTGCATGCCACCCATTACCACAAGGTCGACGTGCACGCCGTGCAGGCGGCGCTGAAGAGCCGGCCGAAGGCCAGGCTCGACGACATATTGTCGGTGCCGGTCGCCGTGCGGCCGAACTGGAGCGCGGCCGATATCCAGGCCGAGCTCGACAACAACGCGCAGGGCATTCTGGGCTATGTCGTGCGCTGGATCGACCAGGGCGTCGGCTGCTCCAAGGTGCCGGACATCCACGATGTCGGCCTGATGGAGGACCGCGCCACGCTGCGCATCTCCTCGCAGCACATCGCCAACTGGCTGCACCACAAGGTATGCACGCCCGATCAGGTGATGGAAACCATGAAGCGCATGGCGGCGGTCGTCGACCGCCAGAACGAAGGCGATCCGCTCTACCGGCCTATGGCGCCGGACTTCGACGCTTCCATCGCCTTCCAGGCCGCCTGCGACCTGGTGTTCAAGGGCCGCGTCCAGCCCAACGGCTATACCGAGCCGGTGCTGCATGCGCGCCGGCTGGAGCTGAAGGCGAAGGGCTGAGCGTCTTCCGGCGGCGATTGCCCTTGCTGCCTTCCACCGAAGCCGGACGCGACCGCCGGTTCGGCCGCGCTCCTTACCGCATCCCGAACTAATGCATGTCGCCCAGAAGTGTGCAGCGGTTCTGGGGCAACGACATGCATCAAAACAAGGACTTATAGCGCGTCGCCTGAATCCGTTTCAGCGCGACGCGCCTTATGCCGAGCGCGACAGGAACACGTCCGTGTGCCTGACATGCGCCGGCGTGTCGCGAAACGGCGCGCAGGGCCGGAAGCCGAATGCCTCGTACAGGGCAATGGCGCTTTCCATGTAGAAGGTGGTGTGGATCAGCACCGTGCTGGCCGGGCCTTTGTCGATCTCCGCCAGGACCGAGCCCATTAGCGCGCGGCCTATGCCTTGTCCCCGGAAAGCGGCGTCGACGAAGAACCGGTGAAGTTCCACCATGCCCTCGCCGAACGGGTCGAAGGCGAGGCAGCCCGCCGGCAGTCCTCCGGATCGCGCAATGAACGCCATGGCATCCGGCGCGCCGAACTGCGCGGCGAGTTGGGGGCCGCTTGTCTCGGGATGAAAGAGAGCCCTCACATCCGCGGCCGAGACGCCATGCGGCGCTGAAGCGTCGACGTCCCATTGCGCGAGCTTGCGGCAGAGCCCCGCCAGGGTCTCGAAGTCATCGGCGCCGCGCGCCGGCAGAACTGAGATCATCCCTCGCCCCCGCGCGGATCCGCTTGATCATACCACGCGGGTTTCCGGGCGCGAATGCGAACCTGTTCCAAAGAGGGAGCGCACCCCCATGCGACGGCCTCGCAAATGACTTGACGGATTACGGTCTACCTACTAGTAGGTAGACAACATTCCCAACGAAAGGTACCTGTCATGTCTGCACAAACGAGCGCTGAAAGCCCCGCCCAGTCCTCAAACGGCTGGCTCAAAAGCTATTATTATCTGCGCTTTGCCGTATCGGCGGCCTGGGTCCTCGCGGCCTTCACCGTCGCGAAGACGGTGTCGCCGCTCGCCGCCGTCATGCTGGTGGCCTACCCCCTTTGGGATGCGCTTGCCAACTATGTCGACGCCCAGCGCAGCGGTGGCCTCGGCCGCAACAGGTCGCAGCTCCTCAACTTCGTCGTCAGCATCGTCACCGCGATGGCGGTCGCCATCGCGCTTGGCCACGGCATGAACGCGGTGCTCGCGGTCTATGGTGTCTGGGCGGTCGTCTCCGGCGCATTTCAGCTCCTGACGGCGGTTCGTCGTTGGAAGACCAACGGCGCCCAGTGGGCGATGATCCTGAGCGGCGCCCAGTCGGCGCTGGCCGGCCTGTTCTTCGTCAAGATGGCGGGCGGCGCGGAAGCCATCGGCATCGCCAATGTCGCGCCCTATGCCGCGTTCGGCGCCTTCTACTTCCTGGTGTCCGCCGTGTGGCTTTCGGTGAGCGATGTGCTTCGCAAGTCACCGCAGGCCGTGCGTTGAGATTTCTTCCGCCGGAGGTTAGGCATGTCCATGGATAAGCCCTCGAATACCGCCGATGACATCCTGGCCGCCGCGCGAAGCCTCATCGTCGCCGGCGGCTACAATGGCTTCAGCTACGCCGATATCGCCGAGGTGGTCGGGATCCGCAAGGCGAGCATCCACCACCATTTCCCCAGCAAGGTCGACCTCGTGCAAACCCTGGTCAGGCGCTACCTCGAGGATGCCGCCACGGGCATGACGGAGCTTGAGCGCAACGTGCCCGAGCCGTCGCAATTGCTGCGGACCTATGCCGGCTTCTGGGCGCAGTGCATCGAGGACGCGAGCCGGCCGATCTGCGTCTGCGCGCTGCTCGCCAGCGAGCTCCCAGCCCTTCCGCCTGAGGTGGCCGTGGAGGTCCGGGCCTATTTTCAGTTTCTCTCGGGGTGGCTGACCCGTGTCTTCGAGCGCGGCGCCGACCAGGGATCGTTGGCGATCGCCGCCGCGCCGCGCGTCGAGGCGGAAGCCTTCATGGCGACCGTGCACGGGGCGATGATTTCCGCCCGGGCCTATGGCGATGTCCTGACCTTCGGCATAATCCTGGCGCCGACATTGCAGAAGCTGATCCCGGGAGCAGTTTCGGGAAAAGCCTGAGCGGTCAAGTTCGGCGCCTTCGCCGCAAGCTTCCGTCCGGAGTTGCGTCAAAACAACCGATAGACTCAGATCGGCCCTGGCGGATCCGACATAGCTGCGAATGCCCTGCGACTAATGCATGTCGCCCAGAAGTGTGCAGCGGTTCTGGGACAACGACATGCATCAAAACAAGGACTTAAAGCGCGTCGCCTGAATCCATTTCAGCGCGACGCGCTTTAAGCCGCCTGCGCCATCCGCTCCGCGTTCATCCGATAGGAGATCGCTTCGGCGAGATGGATGCGGCCGACGGTCTCGCTGGCGTCGAGATCGGCCAGCGTGCGCGCCACTTTCAGCACCCGGTGATAGGCGCGCGCCGAGAAGGCAAGCTTTTCGCTGGCGTCCTTGAGCAATGTCAGCCCGGCGGCGTCGGGCCTGGCGATTTCCTCGATGATCGAAGGCGGACAATGCGCGTTGGTGGTGGCGGCGGCGCCCAGCCTTTCCAGCCGTTCGCGCTGGATAGTGCGCGCACGCGCCACGCGCTGCGCCACCGCCGCGCTCGTCTCCGCCTTGTCTGGGCGGATCAGGTCGCTCGCCGACACTGCCGGCACTTCGATCCGAAGGTCGATGCGGTCGAGCAGCGGGCCGGAGATGCGCGCCTGGTATTCGGTCCGGCAGCGATCGCCGCGCAGGCAGCGGAAGCCGGGCTCGCCCGACATGCCGCAGCGGCACGGATTCATCGCCGCCACCAGCTGGATGCGCGCGGGATAGGTGACGCGGTGGTTGGCGCGCGCGATCATGCAGTCCCCGGTCTCCAGCGGCTGGCGCAGCGCATCCAGCGTCTGCGGCGAGAATTCCGGGAATTCATCGAGGAACAGCACGCCATGATGGGCGAGCGACACCTCGCCCGGGCGGACCCTCAGGCCGCCGCCGACCATCGCGGCCATCGAGGCGGAGTGATGCGGCGCGCGGAACGGCCGCCGGTCGGTCAGCTTGCCTTCGCCGAGTTCGCCGGCAACGGAGGCGATCATCGACACTTCCAGCAGTTCCTTCGGCGCCAGCGGCGGCAGGATCGAGGGCAGCCTTTGCGCCAGCATCGACTTGCCCGAGCCGGGCGGTCCGACCATGAGCAAATTGTGCCCGCCGGCGGCGGCCACCTCCAGCGCCCGCTTGGCGCTCTCCTGGCCCTTGATGTCGGCGAGGTCCGGCAGGTCGCGCGCGGCGAGCTGAATGCCGGCCTCGGGCCGCGACAGCACCTGGGTGCCGCGAAAATGGTTGGCGATCGCGATCAGGCTGCGCGGCGCGAGAATGTCGAAATCCTTGCCCGCCCAGGCCGCTTCCGGACCGCAGGCGAAGGGGCAGATCAGGCCCTTGCCTTCGGCATTGGCGCCGATCGCCGCCGGCAGCGCGCCGGCCACGCCCGCGATGGTGCCGTCGAGCGACAATTCGCCGAGCACGACATAGCCATTGAGCATGTCGCCGGGAATGGCGCCGAGCGCCGCCATCAGCCCGAGCGCGATCGGCAGATCGTAATGGCTGCCTTCCTTGGGAAGGTCGGCAGGGGCAAGGTTCACCGTCACCTTCTTCGACGGCATCGACAGGCCCGATGCATGGAGCGCGGCCTGCACGCGCTCGCGGCTTTCGGCCACCGCCTTGTCCGGCAGGCCGACGATCTGCATGCCGACCTTGCCCGGCCCGACCATCACCTGGACATCGACCGGCACGGCCTCGATGCCCTGGAAAGCCACCGTGCGAACCCGCGCCACCATCTGTCTCAAGCCCCCGGATACCGGTTCGCTCGCGGTCTTGCGATCAGGCCGCGAGCGAGGTCAGGCCACACAACCACAGATTCCTGGCCGTGGCAAGAACATTACGGGAACAAGCAGCGCGGGCCCGCGAGCCTTCCAGGCCGTCGAGCGCCCGGGCCGGATCGTTGGCTGCCGGCGTCTTCGGTGTAGATGCGCTACGGGATACGCGTAGCCGTGGCGAGCTTCCTGTCGAAGGGCAGGACCCGGGCGCGATGCAACGCGGACGGGCTCATTGCGAGGCGGAGAACCCGCACTGCTTCTGCTCCATCTCGATCTGCTTGGTGATGCGGATGGCGTTCTGCGCGTAGGCCTCGGTCACCGAGCCGCTGTTCACGGTCTTGTCCTTCAGCGGGCTCACGCCCGCGCAGAGGTGGAAGACATGCGGCTCCGAGGACTTCGCGGCTCCGTTTTCCGGCGCTATCCAGTACACGACATCCTGGCCGCCGGGGTGGCTCGCGTCCTTCGTCGCCGCTGTCACCGCGGCGGTGTCCGTGGCGATCTCCTGCGCCTGGGCGGCGACCTCGGGTGAACAGGCCGTGGTCGGCTGCCCCGCCTTGATCTGAGCCGCGCAGCTGTTCATGTCCTGGGTGTACTGCTCGACCGATGGCGGCTTTAGGCTGACCCCCGTCACCGCCGCGATCACGGCGAGCACCGCGCCCACCCCGCCGGCGACCTTCTTGGTCTGCGGATCCATGTTCTTGTCGGTGAGGATGAGGAAGACCAATGGAAGGAAGGCGATCAGCGTGATGATCGCGCCGAGCTGGTTCTGGAAGAAGAACCTGGCCGTGTCGGACGAGCGGGCCGGATCGTGCCGGTTGGCGGCCTTCCACAGCAGGTTGCCGGCGATCGCGAAGATCGCGATCCCGACCAGGAGGCCGAGCAGCAGCGGCAGGTTTCCCTGGTCGAACCTGTGCTTGTAGAACAAAACGATCCCGGCGATCTCGCCGCCGATGGCGACGATCCACGAAAGCGCCGCGAAAAGGCGCAGGCGAGAGGCGGCGGACTTCTGGCCTTGCGTTGCTTGCCAATCCTTGGTGACGTCCGTGGCCGGCTTGTTGTCGGTCATAACCAGATCCCCCGATATCGACGTTTGCGGGCGCGGCGGCAAATCGAAAGGCCGACCCGCCCGGCGCGGTGTCATTGAACGAGCGTCTTCATTGCCTGCCTTGGCGACGCGGCGACATGTAAGCGCCACGGCAGGCCACACCCCCATCCATATTGCGCATAAGGGAATGCGTCCATACCCCCAGCGCATGATCCCGAAAAGCGGGAACCGGTTCTCGAATGAGATCCTGCTCCGACGAAGAGTTGGCGCATCACGGCGGTTGAAAATAGCCGGCGCGTCACGATGGATCTCTTAATAAGATTCTTATTGCAATGAGACAAAAGTCTCATTATGAGGTGCCGCATTAACTGACCTCAGCAAGGATCTCTCATGCTCTCGACCCGGACACTCCATCCCCAAGCCTCTGAACGTCATCGCTGGACGCGCTCGCGTCCCGCCACCCGAATGGTCCTCGCTGCGACGCTGGCGATTGGGCCTGCCATGGGCGTGGCGGAGCCTGCGGCCGCGGGATCGTTGAAGGCTGAACTCAGCCAGTTGCCGAGAACGGAGACCCTGCCGGCCGGCGTGGTCCAGGTCTCACCCTATGTGCCCGGCATGGGCGAGCATTGGGCAAACCCCGCCAATCTGCCATTCGGCCCCATCTATTGTGTCGTTCAGGGCCACATCACCTGCATGGAATACATGATCTCGCAGAAGGATTTCGCCGAAGGCGTCTCGCACAACAAGCTCGTGCCTTGGTTTGGCGGCAAGCGGCAACCCGCGATCAACCACGTCGATATCGGGTTTGAGCCAAACGGCCACCAAGGCTACGAAATCCCGCACTACGACATCCACATGTACTTCCTGTCGCCCGAGGCCCGTCAGGCCGGGGACAAACTCGCAGCCAAGTAAGACCGTGTTCCACGGCCGCGGCGCCAAGCCGCGGCCCCTTTCACAGCGAAAACAACGAGTACCAGCACAATGCTTACCACCCAGGACATGGATCGGAAGATCGACGAGCATTTTGGCTTCGAGGCAAGCGACAACGTTGAAGGCGTCCTGCGGACCCTGTCCGAGGACGTCGAGCATGATGTCGTTGGCTGGCCCTTCGGCCCCTCCCATGGACGCGCCGCCGCCCGTGCCTTCTACGAGGCTACATTTTCCGATCTCTCGGAAAGCTCGGTTAATTGCATCAGGAGGCTCTACGGCGAAGGCTTCCTCGTGGACGAGTCGCTATGGCGGGGCCGCGCGCCGGGCCGGCCATTTGGCCTTGAAGGTCGCGATCGCACTTTGGAGTTCCGGCTGCTCCATGTCATAGAGTTCAACGATCAAGGCGACATCAAGCGGGAAAACGTCTGGCTCGATCTCGCTGCGATCATTCGGCAACTGCCACAGGACTGATCAATGACTGGAGTGGGTAAGGCCGGAAGGTCGAACCAGCGGCGCCGGACCCGCAAGGACCTGCTTGAGGCCGCAACGCGGCTGATCAAACAGGGCCGCCAACCGGCGCTGGAAGATGTCGCGGCGGAAGCGCTGGTCTCACGGGCCACCGCCTACCGTTACTTCCCGAGCATCGACGCGCTGCTCCTGGAGGCCTCCATCGACATCGCCGTGCCCGGTCCGCAAGAGCTGTTCGCCGACGAGTCTTCGACCGATCCGGTAGCGCGCGTCGCGCGCGCCGACCAGGCGCTGCATGACATGATCCTCGCCAACGAGGCCCCGCTCCGTGCAATGCTGGCGCAGTCCATTGAGCGGCGGGCCAAGGCGGTCGAGGATGGCGATCTCCCCGCCCGCCAGAACCGCCGCACGCCACTGATCGAAGCCGCTCTCGAACCCGCGCGCGGTCGGTACGACCCGGAAGAGTTCGACAGGCTGGCGAAGTCGCTGGCGATCATCCTGGGACCGGAGGCCATGGTGGTGTGCAAGGATGTCTTGCAACTCGATGATGCGGAAGCGCGTGAAGTGAAGCGCTGGGCCATCATGACACTGGTCACGGCGGCGCAAAAGCGCGCGCTTTGATCGGCGGCGTGGCTGTATCACGCGTCTCGGGGTTGGCTTGTCGGGTAGCAGCGCTGTCGCGATTGCCGGGCTAGTTCCGCCGCTTACCCTCCACGCAGTCCCAGAACAGGCTCGCGATATCCGCGCCGCCGAAACGTTTGACCTCGCGCACGCCGGTCGGCGAGGTGACGTTGATCTCGGTCATGTAATCGCCGATCACGTCGATGCCGACCAGGATGAAGCCGCGTTCTTTCAGGGAAGGTCCGATGCGGGCGCAGATTTCGCGCTCCCGCTCGGTCAGCTCGGTTTTCTCGGCGCGGCCGCCGACATGCATGTTGGAGCGCGAATCGTGCTCGGCCGGCACGCGGTTGATGGCGCCCACCGGCTCGCCGTCGATCA
>RXJA01000483.1 GCA_003963455.1 Hyphomicrobiales bacterium | reverse complement strand
ATTTCCTCGGCCTGCTTCTTCGGCATCTTGCGCACCCAGATCGGCGCCAGCGTGCAGTTCTCCAGGATGGTCAGATGCGGGAACAGGTTGAAGTGCTGGAACACCATGCCGACCTCGCGGCGCACCTCGTCGATCTTCTTCAGATCGTTGGTGAGCTCCTTGCCGTCGACGATGATCTTGCCCTTCTGATGCTCTTCCAGCCGGTTGATGCAGCGGATCATGGTCGACTTGCCGGAGCCGGACGGACCGCAGATGACGATGCGCTCGCCGCGCATCACCCTGAGGTTGATGTCCTTCAGCACATGGAATTCGCCATACCATTTGTGCATGCCGACGATGTCGATGGCGACATCGGTGGTCGAGATGTGCATCTTTTTGACATCGACCTTGATCTCTTCGGCGCTGACGGCGTTTTCGGTGGTCATGGCCAATTCCCCTTTTTATCTTTTGTAGCCGGTGTCGAGGCGGCGTTCGGTGTACATTGAATAGCGCGACATGCCAAAACAGAACAGCCAGAATACAAAGGCAGCAAAGATCAGGCCGGATTTCGCGGTCTGCGGCGTCGCCCAATTCGCATCGGCGAAATTCTGCTTCACCACGCCCAGCAGGTCGAACATCGAGATGATGAGGACCAGGCTGGTGTCCTTGAACATACCGATGAAGGTGTTGACGATACCCGGAATGACCAGCTTCAGCGCCTGCGGCAGCACGATCAGGCCCATCTTCTGCCAATAGCCGAGGCCTAGTGAGTCGGCCCCCTCATACTGGCCTTTCGGGATCGCCTGCAGGCCGCCGCGGATCACTTCCGCCATATAGGCGGCCGCAAACAGCGACACGCCGATCAGCGCCCGCAGATATTTGTCGAAACTGACGCCCTCCGGCAGGAACAGCGGCAGCATGACGCTGGCGAAGAACAGCACCGTGATCAGCGGAATGCCGCGCACCGTCTCGATGAAGACGACGCACAGCCACTTGATGATCGGCATCTTCGAACGGCGCCCGAGCGCCAGCACCACGCCCATCGGCAGCGACACGGCGATGCCGACGAAAGACAGGCTGAGCGTGACGAGAAGCCCGCCCCAGCGCGGGGTCTCGACATGCGGCAGTCCGAAGACGTCGCCGACCAGCAGGAAGAAAGCAACGATCGGCAGCGCCACGAAGAGCAGCAAGGCGTTCAGCCCCTTGCGCGGCACGCGCGGGACCAACATCGGAACCAGCAACACCACGAACAGGATGGCGACCAGGATCGGCCGCCAACGCTCCTCGATCGGATAGGTGCCGAACATGAACTGGCCGAATTTGGCGTTGACAAACGCCCAGCAGGCGCCGGTCCAGCCGTCGGGCTGTATGCCGCCTTGCGTGACGGTGGTGCACACAGTGCGATCCGGTCCAGTCCACGCCGCATGAATGAAGGCCCAATTGATGACCTGCGGCAGGATCCACACCACAATGGCGATGCCGAGAACGGTGAGGATGGTGTCGCCGACCGTGCCGATGAGGTTCTTGCGGACCCAGGCATAGGCGCCACGTTCGCTCAGCGGCGCTGGCTGCGCCAGCGCCATCTCGGTGCGCACCCAGGACATGTCGTGTTCCTGCATGGCCTTACCTTTCCACCAGCGCCATTCTGGCGTTGACGATATTCATGACAAAGGACGTCACCAGGCTCAGCACCAGATAGGCGATCATCATGATAAAGACGCCCTCGACCGCCTGTCCGGTCTGGTTCAGCACCGTGCCGGCGGTCGCGGTGAGGTCGGGATAGCCGATGGCGATCGCCAGCGAGGAGTTCTTGGTCAGGTTGAGATACTGACTGGTCAGCGGCGGGATGACGATGCGCATCGCCTGCGGGATGACCACCAGCCGCAGGATCGGGCCGGAGCGAAGGCCAAGTGCTGCTGCGGCCTCAGTTTGGCCCTTGCTGACGCCCCTGATGCCGGCGCGCACGATCTCGGCGATGAAGGCCGCCGTGTAGAACGACAGCGCGAGCAGGAGCGACAGGAATTCCGGCTTGATCCAGAAACCGCCGGTCAGGTTGAAGGTCGACTGTTTCGGAAAATCGAAAGTGAGCGGCATGCCGCTGAGCAGGAAGGCGAGCACCGGCAGGCCGACGATCAGGCCGACCGACGTCCAGAAGACCGGGAACTGCTGGCCGGTAGCCAATTGCCGCTGTCGCGCCCTACGGGCGACAAACCAGGCCATGGCAATCGCAAGCAGCAGAGCAATGCCAATCAGCCAGGAGCCATCCCCCCAGACGGCACGCGGCAAATAGAAGCCGCGCTGATTGAGGAAAGAGCCAAACGGCAGGTGAATGCTTTCGCGCGGCGCCGGCAGCACGGCGAGCACGCCCGAATACCAGAAGAAGATGACCAGCAGCGGCGGGATGTTGCGGAAGATCTCGACATAGATGGTGCAGATCTTGCGGATCAGCCAGTTCTGCGACAGGCGGCCGATGCCGATGGCGAAGCCCACGACGGTGGCAAGAACAATGCCGGCGACGGCAACGATGATGGTGTTGAGCAAGCCGACGACGAGCGCGCGGCCGTAGGTCGAGTCGGACGTGTAAGGAATCGGTGTGTCGGAAATGTCGAAACCGGCCCTGCTCTTGAGGAAACCAAAGCCTGAAGCGATGTGCAGGCGCTGGAGGTTTTCGATGACGTTCCCGACGATCCAGTAAATCGAGGCAAACAGAAGGATCACGACCAGCGTCTGAAAGAACAGGCTGCGAATTTTCGGGTCATTGATGAAGGAGCCGCGACTCGGCTCCCCGCGAAGGATTTCCTGCGAAGCCATGGACCGTCCCCTGGGAAGAGAAACCGGGAGCCAGACAACCTGGCTCCCGGATCACGTTTCGATCAGCGGATCGGCGGGCCGTATTGCAGGCCGCCCTTGGTCCACAGCGCGTTGATGCCGCGCGCGATCTTGAGCGGGCTGCCCGAGCCGACATTGCGCTCGAACATCTCGCCGTAATTGCCGACGGCCTTGACGATGTTGACGACCCAGTCGTTGGAGAGGCCGAGATCGGCGCCATACTTGCCATCGGGCTCGGTGCCGAGGAGGCGCTGGATGTTCGGGTCGGTCGACGTCTTCATCTCATCGACATTAGCCTGGGTGATGCCGGCTTCCTCGGCATTGAGCAGCGCGAAATACGTCCACCGGGCAATATGCGCCCACTGGTCGTCGCCCTGGCGCACTGCC
>RXJA01000610.1 GCA_003963455.1 Hyphomicrobiales bacterium | reverse complement strand
ACATGGCGCGCCGGCACTCGGAGATCTTCCTCGACCTGTTGCGCGGCGAAGGCTTCGCCCAGCCCAATCCGCGGCCGATGTTCCCCAACCCGCCCGGCCTGCTTCGGTTGGAGCCGTTCTCGGCCGGCCTGCGCGAACGCATCTGGTGGGGCGCGGCCACCGACGCCACCGCGGTATGGGCGGCCAAGCTCGGCATGAACCTGCAGAGCTCGACGCTGAAATTCGACGAGAGCGGCGAGCCGCTGCATGTCCAGCAGGCCAAGCAGATAAGAGCCTACCGCGCTGCCTGGAAGGAAGCCGGCCACGCCAGGGAGCCGCGCGTCTCGGTCAGCCGCAGCATCTTCGCCCTGGTCAACGACATGGACCGCGCCTATTTCGGCGGCAGCGAGGGCCAGGACCATTTCGGCTATATCGAGCCCGAGAAGCGCGCCGTGTTCGGCCGCACCTATGCCGCCGAGCCGGACAAGCTGGTGGACCAGCTCAAGGAAGACGAGGCCATCGCCGAGGCCGACACTTTGCTGCTCACCGTGCCCAACCAGTTGGGCGTCGACTACAACGCCCATGTCATCGAGGCGATCCTGAAGCACGTCGCGCCGGCGCTCGGGTGGCGCTGAGGGCGGCTCCCGCGGCGATGATCCGGCCGCCGGCAACCGTATGGTGACGGCCCCGGCTTCCTGGGCGCCTTCGAAGCGGAGGCGCCAGCGTCGGCCTCGAAGGACGGCCTGGCGACTGCGATATTGACACCTGGCAAACTCGCGCTCTACTTTACCGCGTAATCGGTTACGTAACCGATTACGATCGACCAGGGGTGGCGGTAAGCATGGGCTGGGTTTCAGTTGCCCTCGGCTCGTCGGCGACAGCTCCAAACCCACCGTAATCGGCCTTGTTTTCGCAGTCATCCCAGACGCGTGCCGGGAGAGGTTGCCGCGGAAGACTTAGTTCAAAGAGACGAAGCATGATGTCGTCCGGGAACCGCCTCACACTTTTCGGCACCATGCTCTAGGGGAGTCAGGGGACCAGGGACCATGACGACGATTGCCGATGTCGCGCGACATGCGGGGGTGTCCGTCGCAACCGTCTCGCATGTGATGAACCATACGCGCCATGTCGAGCCGGAAACGGCCGAGCGCGTGCGCACCGCGATCACGGCGCTGCGCTACAGCCCGAATTCGGTGGCGCGCAGTCTGCGGCGCGGCGAGACCAAGACCATCGGCCTGCTTCTTCCCGACAACTCCAATCCCTTCTTCGCCAGCGTCGCGCGGCAGATCGAGGATGCCGGCTTCGTTGCCGGCTACACGGTGATCCTGTGTAATTCCGACGGCAACGCCGAGAAGGAGGAGCGCTACCTGTCGGTGCTGATGGCCAAGCAGATCGACGGGCTGATCTTTGCCGGCTCATCCGACCATGCGCGGGTCTTCGCCCGCCTCCTGCCCAGCGTGCCGGCGGTGCTGCTCGACCGCGAGATCCAGTCGGTCAATGTGGATTCGGTGCTGGTGGACCATGAGCATGGCGGCTATCTCGCCGGGCAATATCTGGCCGGGCTCGGGCATAAAAAGATCGGCGTCATCGGCGGCCCGCGCGATTCGAGCTCCAGCCCCGCCCGCCTGCGCGGTTTCGCGCGCGCGCTCGGCGAAGCAGGCCTCGAGCTGCCGGCCGCGTCGATCGTCGATTCCGACTATCATTTCGCCGGCGGCCGCCTGGCGATGGAGCAGCTGATGGCGCAGGCGCCGGATGTCACGGCGGTCTTCGCCTGCAACGACCTGATGGCGATGGGCGCGGTCACAGCGCTGCGGTCGCGCGGATTGCGGGTTCCCGACGACATCTCGATGGTCGGCTTCGACGACATCCCCTATGCCGTCACCACCTGGCCGCCGCTGACGACGATCGCGCAGCCGGTGGAAAAGATCGGCACGCGCGCGGTGAGCCTGCTGCTGGAGAGGCTGGGCGAGCCCGCCGCGCCCTCGCGGCGCGAGGTCCTAGCGCCGGTGCTGGTCGAGCGGGAGAGCTGCGCGGCGCGGGAGTAGGTGCTGGCATTGTCGACGTCGGCGCTACGCTATGCACACATCTTCTGTGATTGGCGTGACTGATCAGGCCGAGGTTTGATTGCCACGTGGTTCCCCCAATCCGTCGCTGCTTCGCAGCGCCACCTTTCCCCCCTCCGGAGGGAAAGGAAGGGAGCGTTGCTGGACGAGCGCTGACGGCAAAAGGCCTGGCGCCTTTCCTCTACCCCGTCGATCGGGGGAGAGGTGGCTCGGCGAAGCCGAGACGGAGTGGGGGTCGACCAATGCGATTGTCTCGCTGTTTGAAGCCGCCTTCAGCGAAAGGCCTCAAGCCGCCGGCTGCATGGCGGCCCTCTCCAGCATGCCGAACAGGTCGCGCGGCTCGTCGGGGTCGGCCAGCAGGTCGAGCTCCTCGTAGAGGCCGGTGGCCTGGAGCTGGTCGCGGACATAGCGCAGCGCGGAAAAATCCTCCGTGGCGAAGCCGACGGAATCGAACAGCGTGATCTGCTTGGGCGACTTGCGCCCCTCGGCCTGGCCGGTCATCACCTGCCACAGCTCGGTCACCGGATGGTCGGCGTCGAGCTGCTGGATCTCGCCCTCGATGCGGGTCTGCGGCGGGAATTCGACGAAGATGTCGGAGCGCAAGAGGATGTCGCGGTGCAGCTCGGTCTTGCCGGGGCAGTCGCCGCCGACCGCGTTGATGTGGATGCCGGAGCCGACCATGTTGTCGGTGAGGATGGTGGCGTACTGCTTGTCGGCGGTCACCGTGGTGATGATGTCGACGCCTTCGACCGCATCCTGGCCGGTCGCGCAGATGGTGATGTCGAAACCCTTGGCCGCCAGGTTGCGGGCGCATTTTTCGGAAGCGGAGCGGTCGATGTCGTAGAGCCGCAGCCGGTCGATGCCGAGCAGCGCCTTGAAGGCGATGGCCTGGAACTCGGACTGGGCGCCGTTGCCGATGATGGCCATGGCGCGCGCGCCCTTGGGCGCCAGATATTTGGCCGCGACGGCCGAGGTGGCCGCCGTGCGCAGCGCCGTCAGGATCGTCATTTCAGTGAGCAGCATCGGATAGCCGGAGCCGACATCGGCGAGCACGCCGAAGGCGGTGACGGTCTGGCGGCCCTCGCGCATGTTCTTCGGGTGGCCGTTGACATATTTGAAGCCGTACATCTTGCCGTCGCTGGTCGGCATCAGCTCGATGACGCCGTCATGGCTGTGCGAGGCGATGCGCGGCGTCTTG
>RXJA01000420.1 GCA_003963455.1 Hyphomicrobiales bacterium | reverse complement strand
CGCCGCCGGTCCGTATCTTGCCCATGGTGCCGAGCGAGCCGTCGATCAGGCGTCCGTAGAGGTCGCGGCTTTCCAGCCCCAGCATGCGCTGGCCGAAGAACCAGTCCTCCGGATCGGGCGCCTTGTAGTTGGTGAGGTTGAGGATGCCGACATCGACGGCGGCCACCATCACATAGGCGTTGGTGCCCGGCTGGGCGCCGTTCACGGCAACGGGGATCGACAGCTGCTGGCGCGGCAGGGTCTTTTCCGGCGGCGTCAGCGAGACCGCGAGCTTCTTCGAGCCGGGATCGACCGACAGCCATTGGATGCCGATGGCGCGGGCCGGCATGCGCGATTCCTGCGCATCGCCGGGCCGGAACAAGGTCGCCGTGACATAGGCGCCGGCACCCCAGTCGTCGCCGACCGGGATGTCGACGGTGCTGCCGCCGGCCGGCACCGAAGCGGTGACGGTCTTCAAGAGCTTCTCGGCGCCGATGGTGACGAGCAGTTCGCCGGCAAAATGCGGCGAGATTTTCAGCTTGGCGACTTCGCCGGCGGCGTAGCTATCCTTGTCGAGGGCGATCTCCAGGCCGTCGGGCGTCTCGGTGGTGGTGGAAGCGACATACCAGCCGGCATCGAATTCATAGCTGGTCGCCGGACCATCGGGATCGGCCGTCTCGACCTCGAGCCGGTAGCGGCCCCAGTCGACGGGCAGCGACACCGTCGCCTCGCCATCGGCCTTCAGGTCGACCGCGCCATTGGCGACGGCCTTGGTTAGGTTCACCGCCTCGTAGTTCCAGGAATTGTTGGAACGGTACCACTGATAATTGCGCTCGACCTTGACCAGCGACCACTGGGCGCCTTTCAGGTCCTCGCGCTTGCCGTTCGGGTCGACCGCAATGATGCTGAACTTGGCGGTGCCGCCTTGCGGCACTTCATCATCCGCGAAATCGGGGCGAATGCCGATGACGTCGCGCTGCGGGCGAACGCCGATGTCGAGCGAGCGCTCGACGGCGCGGCCGCCGGCTTCGCGCATGCGCACGGTGACTTTGGCGTTGACCAGCTTGGTGGTCGACGGCAACTGATCGATGGTGATCGGGAAGGTCGCCTTGCCGTCGTCGCCGACGACGGGAAGATTGGTGAGGGGCGTCACGGTCGGCTCGCTCGACTGCTCGTCGGCGAGGCCGAAGGTGAAGTCCTTGAAGCTGCCCCAATTGCTGGTGGTCGACAGCGTCATCTCGCCCTCAAGCGCAAGGCCCGCGGCCGGCGCGCCATAGAGGAAGCGGCCGTCGACCGTGGCATTGGCGGTCTCGCCCTGAGCGATCTCCTTCTTGTCGGCGGTCAGGTCGAATTCGATGCGATCCGGCACGAAGTCCTCGACCAGGAACATCTGGCTGGCCACCGCTGTCTGCTTGGGATCGGTGTAGATCGACACCGTCCAGGTGCCGCGCATGGCGTTGGCCTCGAGCGGCAGGTCGACGGCGTGGCCGCCGGCGGACTCGCCATTGCTGATAACGCGACGACTCTCGACGCCGTCGGGACGCGTGAAGATGAAGGTCAGCGGCAGGTTCTCGACCGCTTTTGCCGCGCCGTCGCGGGCAAGAGCCGCGACATGCACATCCTCGCCGGCGCGGTAGATGCCGCGCTCAGTCCAGGCGTAGACGTCGAGCGCGCCTGGCGAAGCACGCCCCTCGACGCCACGATCCGACAGGTCGAAGCCGGCCTTGCCCATGTCTAGGAAGACGAAGTCGTTGTCGCCCTGCTTGGCCATCAGCACGGCCGGCACCATGCCGTTTTCGCCGCGCGTCAGGCCCGGATTGAAGACGGCGTGACCCTCGGAGTCCGTGGTCGCCGTGCCGAGGATTTCGTTGTTCCTGGCAAGCAGCGTCAATTCGGCGCCGGAAATCGGCTTGGCCGAGCCCAGCGAACGGGCAAAGACATTAAGCCCGTCCTGCCCGGTATAGGTGGAAAGGCCGATATCGGAGACGACGAACCACTGCGTGGCACGCGAACCGTAGTCGTCGCTCTTGTCGTCAACCGGCTGCGCGGTCAGCACATAGACCCCGGGCTTGCGCTGCGGGATCGCCTCATCCACCGGGAACGAAGTGGTAACCTCCTTATTGAGATCATTGGCGATATCGAGCGTGCCGGACCAGACGGGGGCGCCCATCTGGTCCGAAATCGTGGAAATGTCGTAGCCGTCGAGCTGATGCAGGAACTGATAGCCGGACAGAAGCTGCGCCAGCGAGCGGTCACCGATACGGTAAAGCGTCATCTTGGCCGCGTTCATGTTGACGGTGACGACCGGAATGCCGCGCCGCGCGCCGGCCGGCAGCACGAAGCTGTCGCCGGTGAAACGGGCCGACGGGGCGCGGTCCTGGACGTAGATCGACAGCACGACGGGCGCCGCGATCGTCTCGCCGATCGCGGCCGGCAGGCCGGCGCGGAAGGTCACGTCATAATGCTGGCCGTGTTCCAGGCCCTCGACGCAGATCTGCTTGTCCTTGGCCTCGACGGCCTTGGGCGCGGCGTTGTCGACGGTCACGAACTGCGAATAGTCGACGCCGGTCTTGACCAGTTCCTCGGAAAACTGGGCGCAGATGCGCGGCGAGGACGAATCGGCATCGACGGTGTGCTCGATGACGCGAAAACCCTTGCGCGCCTTAAGGTCGGCATAGTCGGCCTGGACGGCCGGCGAGTTCACCAGCGCAAGGCTCGCCTCATAGGCCTGCAGCGACGGCCGGTAAAGGTCGCGCTTGTCGAGGCCGGCGGCAAGCAGCGCCAGCGCCTCGGCGCGGGTCTTTGCGGTGCGCACCAGCTTGTAGGCGTTGAAGGCGGCCGAGGTGGCGTTCATGGGGAAAGTCGAGGGTTCGGTGGTGTTCGACGCCGGCTCCACGGCGAGTACCTCGCGCGCCAGCGCCAGCCACAGCGCGCCGTCATCGGGCAGAATGGAGAGCGCGGACTGGTATTTCTGCATGGCAAGGCGATGGTCGCCGGTAAGCGCTGCCTGCTCGGCGGCTGCTTGCAGGGCGGAAAGTCCTTCGGTCGGCTTGTCATAGGCCGGATCGGTCAGCTTGTTGCGGAACTGCTGGGCCTGGTCGGCCATCCAGTTCGGGAAAAAGGCGAGCGCCGGCGGGGCGCCGATATCGGGATCGCCATCGACATTGGCGACCTTGCCGGCGACGGCGCCGGTGAAGGATTTCAACTGGTTATAGTCGGATTTGAGAAAGCACCACTTCGCCTTGGTGTTGTAGGTGAAGGCGC